>JAEKLQ010000032.1 GCA_019509785.1 Fibrobacterota bacterium
CAGCTCCGCATTAAAGGGCGGATCATTTATGCTATAAATCGCGCCATATTTATCCCATTTCCCCTCGGTAGCCGGCATTCCGAAATTATCCAGCACTTGTGTTTCATAACGGCCTTGCTGATAAATCCCGCTATTGGCGCGACCTTGATCAGTTGCGGTGGGATTAAAACAGGAAAAAAATTCGATGTGCATAAGTACTCTGCCCATGGTGGCAACCGAGTGGATTCCACGATACAGGTAGCCGTTTAGCAGTTTTGGCGCGTTTTCCTGCGCGACCCATTTCGACAAATCAGCGGAACCGGTGGCGGAGTCGAACAGGGAGACCACTCCGCTGCCGCCAGTGAGGGCGGCGACCTTCGTAGCCTTCAGCCCCAAGGTCGGGCTATGGCGCTTGACGCGATGCAGCACATAAGTGGTCGAGCCGTTATGCAAATAAAGGGACTTCTCTTCTCCGGTACCCGTGATGCTGTCCGAGACATACCCGCCCGAAGTAGTACTGACATTAAAAATCTTATTGTTCAGGGTGCCGTTGGCGGGCCCGCTGGCTCCTTGATACAGGGTCTTCTTATCCCATCCGCCATAAGGCTGGCCGGGCATGGGCAACAAGCCGTTGGGTAGGACGACCAAACCATAGCTGGACCCGCCATTGGCAACGATCCATGCGCCTAAATGTTTGGTGGAGTCCTGGGTTTGGGTCCCGTAGTACTCACCCTGAGTTTGCCAAATGGGTAATATGGTTCCGTTTAGTGGCGGTAAGTAATCGGCTTGCGCCCGGACCATTGAGACGGCGCCCAAGACCCCAACAACCGTTAAAAGACCCCCCACTTTCACGCGATTCTTCATCTCCAATACCTTTCTGATCACAGCTCCCCCTCTAATGGTCCATCGAATGTATGGTAAGGTACCCAATTCCCCGTAAGGTCGAAGGCAAAAAGTTAGATCGTATCGCCTGCTTTTGGGGCGATCTCTCCATTCACGGCGCAAAGGATTGGGGAGATTAGGTAAATCGTAGCCATCTTTCAAACCAATTTCCGCATAGCCACGTAATCAACGGGTGTGGGGCGCTACACCTGATCATTGCGAGGCCCAGCGTCTGTTTTTCCTGCTTTTCGCGCAAGAACCAGGTTAAAGCTTCCGCTCGTCCCAGGTGTTCTGTTGCAAAAGTTATGCAGCGCAAAGAGCCGGATTTCGGTAAATTCCATCCGTCCAGTAGGCTGTTTACCCGGTTGTCGGAAAGGATTTGTGGATTTATTTTCCCCACCCTCCAGTTATCCGGGTTTCACCGTCGTGGACAAGTCGCCATAACTCATTTATCAGATGAGGCTGGCGCAGTATTTTGGCATACCTGCGTTGTGGCTGGGGTGCAGGAACGCAAAAACCGGAATTGGGCCGCGGTGTTGGGGAATGCGCTTTAGCCTTTTAGGTTGGGCGCGTAAAGAAGGGGAAGAAGAATGAAGCTGGGAAATTGGGGGACGGCGCTGGTTGCGACTGGCTTGGCCGTATGTTCGGCATCGGCGATGAGCACCTTGAACCCGTACGTGACGGTCAAGGACATCATGCCCTCCGCCTTGAGCAACATCGGCGGCATCGGCGGGATGGCTTTGCTCCCTAACGGGGACGGGGTCATCTGCACCTGGGGCGGAAGCCAGAAAACCGTAGGCGAGGTGTGGATTATCCCCGCCCTGGCCACCGGGACCCCGGGTACCCCGACGCGTATTTCCCAGGGCTTGCGCGAACCGCTCGGCGTGGCCGTGGTGGGCTCGGACTTTTACGTCATGGAGAAGCCCCGTCTCTTGAAGTTCACCGGGTCGGGCACGACTTGGACCAAGTCCACCGTTTGGAGCCTGAATACCCAATGGTATGACGACACCATGTGGCACCATTTTTCCTGGGGCTTGGTCTATAAGGATTCCGCCTTCTGGTTCACCACCGGCATGGCCTATCCCCCCAAGGAAGATGACCCCAAGCAACGCGGGGGCCTGTTAAAGGTGGCCTTCAACGGAAGCGGCTACACCCAATTCGCCCGCGGCATGCGGAATACCGACGGCATCGCGCTGGGACCGGACGACGAGATTTTCATCACGGATAACCAGGGTGACTGGAAGCCCGCGGATCTGATGTACTGGATTCCCACCAAGGGAAACTTGGCCACCGATGGCCGCTTTTACGGATACCGCACCACGGTGAACAACGCCTGCGGCACTACCCCGGACAATCTGGCCCAGGACAATTGCCCCGCCGATCCCGTCTATCCGCCGGCGGTGTGGTTGCCCTACGGAGGCTTCAGCAACAGCCCCACGCATCCATTCCTGTGAAAAGGTGAACGGCGAATACCAAGGCGCCGCTTTCACCTTCATGTCGCAAAAGTTGGGCGGGGGAGGCATCCAATTCGGCGTGCAACAATTCCTGTATACGCCAACCGGAACCATCCTGGCCGCGGGCATCGGCGGGGGCACTTGCGATCTCGGCGGCTCGAACAATTGGAACTGGCAAGGAACCTGCCGCGGTTTGGATCTGTTGACCCCTACGACGACGGCTCCTTTCGACATCCTCGCCATCCGTTCGGTGTCCGATGGATTCGATATCGAATTCACCGAAGCGGCTGGAGCCATGGCCGGCCAAGCCTCCAATTGGAGCATCAAGACCACGGTGTATACCCCCGTGCACGCTTATGGGGGCGATCTGAATACTTCCGATAACAACATCAACGTGGCGGTCTCTTCCGCCACCCTCTCAGCCGATGGCAAGCATGTCCACCTCAAACCGGCGAGCCTTTCCACCAAGCGCATGTACGCCATCACCGCCAATACGGCCATCAAGAGCGCCAGCGGAGCGGATCTGTGGACCAATGTGGGGTACTACACCTTGAACTCGGTCAACAATGTCACCACCGTGGTCTCGGCTCCCGTGGCGTCCTTCGCGAGCCGGATCCATGCCTCAATGCATCTGGGGCACGTGTCCTTGGACGTCCCTTTCGCCGGCGCCTGGAATCTGGAGGTTCTCCGTTTAAACGGCTCGCGGGCCGCTGAGGCTTCCGGTTCGGGCCCCACCCATTTCGAGAGCGGTCCGCTGCGCCCGGGCCTGTACGTCGTGGCCGGCCATGCCGAGGGTTCGTCTTTCGGGGAGAAAATCCAGGTCCAGTAAGCGGGCCCCGCTTGCCGGTGGGGCATCGGGGATTGCCCTTCGCTCGGATCCGTGATAGATTCATACTTGGAGGCGGCCCCGTTAAGGGGTAGCCTCCAGGTAACCTATGCCCGATTCCCGGCCTGAATCCCAATCTTCACCAGGTGCTTCAGGGGAACCGCCCCAGGGCCTGGAAATTCCCTCCTTCTTTGCTCCCGACGGGCACCCCTTCGAGGCCCTGGAATGGGAGCGTCGCGACGCCATCATCGAGGATGAAGCCGGTCGCGTGATCTTCGCGCAGAAGTCCGTCGAGTTCCCCAAGACCTGGTCCCAATCCGCCTCGCAAATCGTGGCGTCCAAATATTTTCATGGAGGAAGAAGCGGGCGCGAGGATTCCCTCAAAACCCTGATCGGGCGCGTGGTCGATACCATCACGGGGTGGGGGCTGGCGCAGGGGTATTTCGCCGGCGGAGAAGCCGCGGAAACTTTCCGACGCGAACTGGCCCACCTGCTGGCGCATCAGAAGCTCGCTTTCAATTCCCCGGTCTGGTTCAACGTCGGCATAGAGACTAAGCCGCAGTGCTCGGCGTGCTTCATCAATTCCGTCGAGGACGACATGGAGTCGATCCTGGGGTTGGTGCGCACCGAAGGGCGCCTCTTCAAGTACGGCTCGGGCACGGGAACCAACTTCTCCAAGCTGCGTGGAAGCAAAGAACCCATTTCCGGAGGCGGCACGGCCTCGGGACCGGTTTCCTTCATGCGCGGCTTCGACAGTTTCGCCGGGGTGATCAAATCCGGCGGCAAGACGCGCCGGGCCGCCAAGATGGTCATCGTGGATGCCGATCATCCCGATATCCTGGAGTTCATCCGCTGCAAGGCCGTCGAGGAGAAGAAGGCCTGGGCCCTTATTGACGCGGGCTTCGCGGGCGGCTTCAACGAGCCGGGAGGCGCCTACGACTCCGTGCAGTTCCAGAATGCGAACCACTCCGTGCGGGTAACCGATGCCTGCATGCGCGCGGCGCTGGAGGGCAGGGAGTGGGTTACGCATAATCGGCTGGACGGGAGCCCTGCGGGTACCATGAAGGCCGCGGATTTGTTGCGGGAGATTTCCGAGGCTGCCTGGATATGCGGCGATCCCGGCATCCAATTCGATTCGACCATCAACCGCTGGCACACCTGCCCGGAGAGCGGCCGCATCAACGCGAGCAATCCCTGCTCGGAGTACATGTTCCTGGACGATTCCGCCTGCAATCTGGCCTCGTTGAACCTGATGCGCTTCCTGGGGGACGACGGGTCCTTCGACACGGAGGCTTTCGGGCATGCCGTCGACATCTCCATCCTGGCGCAGGAGATCTTGGTCGGCGAAGCGGGGTATCCCACCGAAGCCATCGCCCGCAATTCGCATGCGTTCCGTCCCTTGGGCTTGGGCTACGCCAATCTGGGGGCCGTGCTGATGGCACTGGGCCTGCCTTACGATAGCGACGAAGGCCGCGATTACGCGGCGGCGGTGACGGCCTTGATGCATGGGCGGGCCAATGCCATGTCGGCGCGCATCGCCGCGGTCGTGGGGCCTTTCCAAGGATTTCCGCCCAACCGTTCCGCCATGCTGCGGGTGATGGGCATGCATCTTTCGGCCGCGCGGTCCCTGGGGAAAGCGGGCGCACCGGCGGCCTTGCGGACGGCCGCCCTGCGGGCCTTGGAGGAAGCCGTCGCCTTGGGCAAGGCCCATGGCTACCGTAACGCGCAGGTGACGGTGCTGGCGCCCACGGGCACCATCGCTTTCATGATGGATTGCGACACAACGGGGGTGGAGCCCGATCTCGCCTTGGTCAAATACAAGCGCCTTTCCGGCGGAGGCATGCTGCGCATAGCCAACCGCGCCGTCCCCGAGGCGCTTAAGCGGCTGGGCTATGGCGATGCGGAACGCGCCGAGATGTTGGCCTACCTGGAGAAGCGCGGTACCCTGGAAGGCGCGCCGCACCTGAAAGCCGTCCACCTGCCCATCTTCGATTGCGCTTTCGCCGCCGAAGGGGCCACGCGCAGCATCCGTCCCGAAGGCCATCTGGGGATGATGGCCGCGGTACAGCCCTTCCTATCGGGAGCCATCTCCAAGACGGTCAACCTGCCGGCCGAATCCACTCCCGAAACCTTGGCCGCCGTCTTTACCGAGGCCTGGAAGCTGGGTCTCAAGTCGGTCGCCATCTACCGGGACGGATCCAAGCGCACCCAACCCCTGTCGACGTCCGCGGGGGACCGCGTCCGCGGCGAGGCCCGCCCGGCGCGCCGCCGCCTTCCCGATGAACGCGAAGCCATCACGCATAAGTTCAGCATCGCCGGGCACGAGGCCTATGTCACCGTGGGCAAATACGAGGACGGCACGCCGGGGGAGCTTTTCATCGTCATGTCCAAGGAGGGTTCGGTAGTCTCCGGGCTTTTGGACAGCTTCGCCACCGCCGTCTCGCTGGCCTTGCAATACGGCGTGCCTTTGAAGGTCCTGGTGGACAAGTTCAGCCATAGCCGCTACGAGCCCTCGGGATTCACCAACAATCCCCACATCCGCATCGCCAAGTCGATCACCGATTACATCTTCCGCTGGCTGGCGCTCAAGTTCCTGCCGGCGGCCGAAGCCCAGGCGGCCGTCGCCGATGCGGACGAAGGCCTGCTGGCATTGGGAAGTCCCACGGCTAACCCGGGGTCCACCGCGACCGGTGTCTCCGTGTCCTCCGCCGCGGTTCCCGCGAGCGGCTTCGCGGCCTCACCTGCGCCCGCCCCCATGGACATGGACGCGCCGCCTTGCCCGGAATGCGGATCGATCATGATGCCGGCCGGGTCTTGCTTTCGTTGCGGCAACTGCGGGAGCACGAGCGGATGTTCTTGATTCGCGATCGCCATTCGTGAGCGGGACCATCAGATAAAGGTTCCCAAGCCACCGCGGTCATTCTAGTTTTGCCGCATGCCCCAGCACACCAACCGCCTCATCCACGAGACCAGCCCATACCTCCTCCAGCACGCGCATAACCCCGTGGATTGGCATGCCTGGGGCCCGGAGGCCTTGGAGAAGGCCAAGCGCGAGAACAAGATTCTGCTGATCAGCATCGGCTATTCGGCCTGCCATTGGTGCCACGTAATGGAACGCGAATCCTTCGAGGACGAGGAGATCGCCGCCCTCATGAACGAGCGCTTCGTTTGCATTAAGGTGGATCGCGAGGAGCGCCCCGACGTGGACCAAGTGTACATGAACGCGGTGCAATTGGTGAGCAGCCAAGGCGGATGGCCCCTGAATTGTTTCGCCCTCCCCGACGGCCGTCCCATCTATGGCGGGACCTATTACCGCCCGGCGCAATGGCGCGAGGTGCTGCTGGGCCTGGCGAACCTGCATGCGGGCGATCCGGCCAAGGTGGAGCAGTACGCCGAGAAACTGACCCAAGGCGTGCGGCGGCAGGAATGGTCCGGCCCTGCGGAGGCGGAGGCGCCCATGTCCCTGGACGATCTGCGCGGCCTGGTCGCGCAGTGGAAGCCGCTTTTCGATCGCCGCGAAGGCGGCGCCAATCGGGCGCCTAAGTTCCCCTTGCCGAACAATTGGCAATTCCTGCTGCGCTATGCGCGCGCCGCCGGGGACGAGGAGGTCAGGGCCCAGGTGCTTTTGACCTTGGACAAGATGGCCTTCGGCGGCATCTACGACCATCTAGGCGGAGGCTTCGCCCGTTATGCCACCGACGGCCTATGGAAGGTCCCGCATTTCGAGAAGATGCTGTACGACAACGGGCAATTGCTGGAGTTGTACGCGGAAGCCTACCAGGCGGTCGGCGATCCGCTCTATGCCCAGGTGGTCCGCGAAACCGCCGCCTTCGTGGCCCGGGAACTTACCGCCCCCGAAGGCGCGTTCTATTCGGCTCTGGACGCCGACAGCGAAGGGGAAGAGGGCAAGTATTACGTCTGGGCCAAGGAAGAACTCGAGAGCGCCTTGGCGGAAGACTTTCCCTTGTTCCGGGACGCGTATAACATCAACTCGATCGGGTTCTGGGAGGACGGCCATTATATCCCGTTGCGCAAAGCGCGGGATCGGGAACTGGCCGCGGCCGCGGGACTGCCCGTGGAAGAATGGACGCGGCGCATGGAGCGGTCCAAGGCAAAATTGGCGGGCATCCGCGCGCAACGCGTACGGCCCGGGCTCGACGATAAGAGCCTCACGGCTTGGAACGCCATGATGTCCAAGGGCTACGTGGCCGCCTATCGAGCCCTCGGCGAAGAAGCATACTTGCGGGCTGCGGAAAAGAACCTCGGCTTCATCCTGGAGAACGGCCGCCGCCCGGATGGCGGTCTGCACCGGTCCTATAAGGCCGGTCGTTGGACCATCAATGCCTTCCTGGAGGATTATGCCTTCATGGCCGAAGCCCTGGTGGAATTGTACCAGGCCACCTTCGCCGAGAAGTGGCTGACGGCGGCGCGCGAGTTGGCCGACTACGCCCTGGCGCATTTCCTGGATCCCGAATCGGGTCTATGCTTTTTCACCTCCGACCTCGATGCACCCCTGGTGGCGCGCAAGTTCGAGGTCATGGATAACGTGACTCCGGCGGGCAATTCCAGCCTGGCCAAAGCCCTGCATTCCCTGGGCACCTTGCTAGGCGATGATCGCTTCCTGGATCGATCGGCCCACATGCTCGCGCAAGTGCGAGGGGACATGCCCGCCTACGTCCCCGGCTATTCGAACTGGGCCCTCCTGGCCTTGCGCTCGGCGACCCCGTTCTACGAAGTCGTCATCGCGGGGCCGGAAGCGGAAGCGCGTCGGCGCGAGTTCGATCGGCATTGGCTTCCCGATGCGGTTCTGGCCGGTAGTACGGGTCCCAGCAGCCTTCCGCTCCTGGAAGGCCGCATCGATGCTTCGCGAACCCGCATCTTCGTCTGCCGCGGCCGCGTTTGCGATCTTCCCTCCGAAACCGTCGCCGAAGCCTTGATCCGCCTAGGCCGTTCCTGAGACAAGGCGAAGACATGGATTCGCCGGGAGCGAATGATTTGGACCTGCGTCCCGATGGCTCGGGCTGCCTCCTCAAGGTGAAGGTCACCCCGCGCGGATCGTCCGAGGCCGTGCTCGGCATCGCCGAAGGCGCCTTGCGCATCCGGCTTACGGCCCCGCCCGTGGAAGGCGCGGCCAATGCCGCTGCCCGGGCCTTCCTCTCCGATCTCCTCGGGGTTCCCAAGCGGGCGGTGGAATTGGCCCGCGGCCAGACGGCGCGCGCCAAGACCTTCCGCATCGACGGTCTCGCTCCCGATATCGTCCGGGCCCGGCTGGCGAAGTCCTTGCCCGCTTAAGCGGCGGCGGAAGCCGTTGGGCAAGGTCGAAACCCGCCGGCGTAAATCCTAACTCCTTGATTTTCATGGATCTGGATGGCATCGCGAGAAGGCTTGCGGTAGGGAAACCTACGTGTCACCCCCCGGTTCGGCTTCGATGGCGCGCGAGCGCGTAACCGACTAGATCCGATTCTACTAATTCGGCCGGCGACAATGGTTTAGATGCCTTATTCCGGCCCAATGAACACGGGCCTTCCAGGGACCGTCACGCGCAAGCCCCGTCCCACGGGGGTTCCCGGTCGCATGGCCCGGAGGCCCTATGGGCGTAAGGCTCGCGGTCGTCGATTGCGGATAAATGATCGATTCCCGCTTTCATTTTAACGGGATCGGAAGTATATAATTGGACCGAGCCGCGGAAGCATCGCATGGACGCGGTCGCGCGGGCTCGCATCCCATCGAAAGGAAAAGCGCATGAACAAGCAAGAATTGGTACAGACGGTGCTCGCGGACGGCAAGAGCGGAATCGAGACCAAGGCCGCCGCCGAGCGCGCCGTCAACGCGGTGCTGGAAAGCATCGAGTCCGGCATCAAGAAGGATGGCGTGGTGCAATTGATCGGCTTCGGCACCTTCACCGTGAAGACCCGCGCCGCCCGCAAGGGCCGCAATCCCTCCACCGGCGCCGAGATCAAGATCAAGGCTTCCAAGACCGTGGGCTTCAAGGCCGGCGTGGCCCTGAAGGAAACCGCCAAGAAGGCGAAGACCAAGTAAAAGCTCCCGCGTCCGCGTGAGTCGAATCCGCGCGAGCGGTTCGCGGCGAAACTTTCGCCGCAAAGGGGACGGCCTGGGGGTCGTCCCTTTCGTTTCCGGCCCGGCCGCTTCCGGTTTTTTAAATTAGCCGGATGGACAACCTCGGCGGCCTTCGGGCGCCTGCCCCCCTGGTCGTGGGCCGCCTGCCTTTCCTGGTCTGCGCGCCTTTCTTCCATTCCACCTTGCCGGGAACCCCTGGCGGCGCGGAGCTTCCCGACGTGCGTTTCATCGACGGCGTCCCCCGTTTCCTCAATGGCGAATTGGCCGCCGGCCGCGTCGACGCCGCGCCTTCGTCCAGCTTCGAATACGGATTGCATCCCGCGGATTACCGTTTGATCCCCGGCATTTCCACCTCCAGCACCATGGAGATGAAATCCGTGCTGTTCCTTTCCCAGGTGCCTTGGGAAGGATTGGACGGCGTTCCGATCGCGCTCTCTTCCGACTCGGCGACCTCGAACGTGCTTTTCCGCATCCTCTGCTCCCGGCGTTTCCACGTCCGGCCGCGCCTGCTCGGCGGGGGAGAGTCGGCTACCGAAACGGAAGCCAGGGAGGCCCGGGGCCGCGTGTTCATCGGCGATCGCGCCTTGCGCGAATCCTTTTCCGGGAGATGGGCTTATCGATACGATCTCGCCGACGTGTGGGCGCGTTGGCAAGACCTGCCTTTCTCTTTCGGGTTGTGGATGATACGACGCGACGCCCTGGCCGCCAAGGCCGTGGCCGCGACGCGTTTCCGTCGCGCGCTCATGGCTTCCGTGGCTGCCTTCAAGGCCGATCCCGCTTCCGCCCTGGCCCTATGGACCACGGCCTATCCGAACGATCTGCCGCGGGATCTGATGTTAGGGTTCTACGCCACGGCCGATTACGGTTTCGGCGAAAAGCATGCGAGCTCGCTTTCGATCTATTATCGCTTGGCCCACGAAGAGGGCTTCCTGCCCGCGGTCCCGGAACTCGCCTTCGCGCCGGAAACTTGAGGGACGTTTCCTTCTTCCGCTCTTATCCCGCCGCGAATTCCCGCACCGTTCGGAGCAGCCACTCACGCACCTCGCGAGGATGGGAGATGGTGATCAAGTGGTTGCCGCCCTTCAGTAGGGTCAGGTATTGAGGATCGCCCGCGGGACGGATCAGCCAATCGCCCGTGGAGTGGAGATGGCGGAAGCGCGCCGGCGGGCGGCATCCCGGCCAACGCGCGATTTTCGGCGGCATGGCCCGTAGCAGGGCGGGGGGGAAGTGCCCCATGATGTCGGCCAGCAGGGCCTGATCGGGAGGTTCCAACATCTTCTGCAAAGCCAACACGGCGGGGATCAGGCGGAATATCCGGCTGATGATGAAATCGGGCATGAGCGGGGCGATCGGCCACAACCATAGGAAGCGCTTGCGGATATGGCGCGGGTGCGTGGCGGAAGCGATGATGAGCGCCCCCCTCACGTCTATCGCCCGGGCCATCTCCAAGGCCAACATGCCGCCTAATGACACGCCGCCGATGATGTCGCCGGGCCGCAATCCGATTTCCGCCGCCATCCGCAAGGCGTAGTCGCGTAGGCTCTCGCCCCGTCGCGCGGGAATCAAATCGAAGGTCTCGAATTCGGGAGGGAGATCGAGCCGAATGAACGCGCGCTTATCCAAAGCGAACCCGGTGATCAGTAAGACGCGCATTAGGATAAAGTATATGCAATTAAGCTACATTTGAAGCTATGCGTGAGTCGGGAGGCAAGCGAATGGAATGCCGGGAATGCAGCGCGATCATCGCCGCCAACGTCGCCATCTGCCCCTCTTGCGGAGCGAGACAGGTTCCGGCGGTCCCCGCTTCCGCGCCGTCCCCATCGTCCCCGGCAACCGTGTTCCCTTCCGCGCCGTCGAGGCCGCGTACGCCCGCCCGTACCGCGGGGCAACCCGCGCCGTTTCCCGAATCCCAGGGCGCCCAGCCTCCCGCGGTCAGCGGCGGCAATCCGCTGCCGCGCATGGGCGAAACCTTCGCCGGACGCTATCGCGTGGAGAAATACCTGGGTTTGGGCGCGCTCTGCAATGCCTATTTATGCCGCGACTCGGGAGCGGGCAACCGGGAAGTGGTCCTGAAGATCATGCATGCCCGCAAGGCCGCCGAATCCGGCCTCGCGGACAGCTTCCTGTTCTTGGCCGCCTCGGTCGCCAAGTACGATCATAAAGGCATCGCCCGCATCCTGGAGACGGGACGCCACGAAGGCCAGCCCTATTACACCATGGAATGGGTGGGCGGCACGCCCCTGCGCCTTTGGCTCATGGAACGTTTAAGCTTCGATACCCGCGTGCTGCCGGGCCTGGGCCTCATCGCCTCGCTCCTGGATACCTTCGAAACCATCCATGAACGCGGATGTTACGGCTGCGTCAAGCCCGAGAACGTCTTCATCACCCTGAACGGCCCGGTCATCATGGACTTCGGCGTGGTGGGTTTCCTGAGCCCGCAGGAGTTCGAATACAACTCCTATGCCCGCCGCTATCTGCCCTACATGGCGCCGGAGCTGCGGCAGGACTGGGGCAACCTGCTCCCGCAAAGCGATTTCTATTCCATCGGCGCCTTGTTGTACGAGGTCCTGGCCGGCCGTTCCCCCGCTCCGCAATTGAAGTTGCCCAGCGAACTCTCGCGCGCTTTCGGGATCGAGGCGGACGAAATCATCCTCAAGGCCATGGCCCCCCGGCCCCTCGATCGTTTCGCTACCGTCGAGGCGTTCCGCCAAGCGGTGGTTTCCCTGCAGGCTTCCCTGCTGGCCCATCCCCAGGATAACGGTTCCATCCTCCCGGCCTCGGCGTCGCCGCAAGCCCATCCTTCCTTGGAAATCACTTCCGATCCCACCTCCGTGCACAATCCGGACGAGGACTTCGAAGACCCGGGAACCGGCACCCTGCGGATGCCGGGAACCGGAACCATGCCGGCGGGCGGAGACGAACCCTGGATGCGGGAAGCCTCGCGATCCACGGAAGGCCCCGTCTTTTCCGCCGCCGAGGCCGGGTCCCCATCGGCCAGGATGGAAGCCGGCGCCGAAGGCGGAATCCTGTCGTCTTTCGCCCAACTCGGCGATCGGTCCTTGGAGGACGCGCATTCCAAGCGGCGCTTCGCCCATGGCAAGGGGCCGTTAACGATTGCCGAACCCGAGGGGGACCCCGGCAAAGTCGCGTTAGGAGCCGGCGTCAAAGGGATGGGGCAGCCAGGGGACGATGCGTCTCCGGTGCCCGCATGGCTCTGGGTCGTCATCGCCTTGGCCGGCTGCTGCCTGGTCATGCTCTCCGCGTATTTCGGTTTCCGCGGGCGCTGAGCGGATGGAGATCCGCCTCGACGGGATCGGCGCCATGGCCCATGGCGAAGCCCGAACCTTCGCCTTCGACCGCAACGGTCGCCCGGCGCAAGGCTTCCTCATCCGCCATGGAGAAGGATACTTCGCCTACCTCAACCAGTGCCGGCACTGGTACGTGCCTCTGGATCTCGGGGACGGGGATTTCTACCACCCCGCGGCCGACCGGATCATGTGCAAAACCCACGGGGCGTCCTACCAAGTCGACACGGGCCTCTGCGACTACGGGCCCTGCGTCGGTGCTTCCCTGGATGCCTTTCCCGTTTCCGTACAGGGCGATCAGGCCCTGATCACCGTGCCCGGCTGAACTTCGCTGTCGCGTCCGCGCACGCAAAGTTTTAACTTTTCCGCAACCCAAAAACGAACCCGGAGGGGAATCCATGTTTATACCCGCATTCAATAGCTCCGCCATGCTGCAACGCAAACAGGAAATGCCGGTCATCAACGCCGACAAGCCGGGAAATCCGCTTTCGCACCCGGCCCCCAAGGCCCCGCGCATCTTCGCCGACACCGCCACCTGGTCGGAAATCGAACCCTTGTTCAAGGCCGGCATCATCAACGGCCTCACCACCAATCCCAGCCTGCTCAAGAAGGCGGGTGCCAAATCCTGGGGGAACGCCAAGGAGATCATGAAGGATCTCTGCGCCAAGTTGAAGCCGTATCCCGTCTCCCTCGAACTCACCGAGTTGGACGAGGAGAAGATGGTGAAACAGGCGGAAGAGCTTTCCGCCTTGGGGGAAAACTCCGTGATCAAGGTACCGGTGGGCGGCTATCGCGCCGTGAACGCTTCCGCCGATCCCTTCACCGGCCTCAAGGTCATCCGCCGCTTGTGGGAGCGCGGCATCAAGGTGAATACCACCCTCGTCTTCAACACCACCCAGGCCTTCTGGGCGGCCAATGCGGGCGCGACCTACGTGAGCCCGTTCCTGGGCCGCCTCGCGGATTACGCCTATAAGAATGATGCGCATGAACGCACCCCGGGCAATTCCCTCTATTGGGTCGAGGATCACAAGAACGCCAAAGGCGATCAGCATATGTCCAATACCGAATACGTGGCTTCGGCCGGACCGGCCAAGGACGCGGGCGCGCGGCTCATCTTCGAGATCGCGACCGTGTTCGCCAATTACCGCATCAAGACCGAGATCCTGGCCGCCAGCTTCCGCAACCAAGTGCAATTGACGGAATGCCTGCTGGCCGGCGCCGATATCCTCACCGTGCCCGCCGCGATCCTGTCCACCGTCGCGGATCATCCCCTGAGCGATGAGGGCATGAAGGCATTCTCGGAAGATCAGAAGGCCTTCGGCATGTAATGCCGATCAGAGCCCTTTGACGGCTATCCAACCCCAGGCGAAAAGGAAGGACAAGCCGCCGAAAGGGGTAATCGCCCCCAAGGGTCGGAAGCCCGTCAGGGCCAGAGCGTACAGGCTACCGGAGAAGAGGATAATGCCCACTACGAAGCCGATGGCCGGCGCGGTAATCGGGGCGGGCGAAGCGGCGGCCCGTGCATACAGCGCGAGGGCCAGCAGGGCCAGGGCGTGTATCAAGTGGTAGAGCACGCCCGTATGCCAGACCTCGAGCATATCGGCGGAGAGGCGGGACTTCAAGGCATGGGCCCCGAAGGCCCCGAGGGCCACCCCCAGGAATCCCAGCGCCGCCGCGATGCGGATCCAAAGCATGGGCTAAAGGTACTTCCACGCGGGGCTCCGTTCCAGGACCTCGAAGTCGCTTTCTCCCTTTTTCGCGGGAGGACCGCGGACTATATTTCCCCGGGATCCCCGCGCCATTCCCGCGCGGGTGGATAAGTCCTCCAACTCCGAGGTTACGCATGTCCGCCAATATCGACAGCGTCCTGAACGAAACCCGCAAGTTCCCGGCCCCGGAAGGCTTCCGGAAGCAGGCCGCGATTTCCTCCTGGGAGGAATACCGGGCCATGTACGATGAGTCGGTAAAGGACCCGGAGAAATTCTGGGCCGGCGTCGCGGGGCAATTGCATTGGTTCAAGAAATGGGACCGGGTGCGCAATTGGGACAACGCCCCGTTCGCGAAATGGTTCGAGGGCGGCAAGACCAACCTCTCGTATAACTGCCTGGACAAGCACCTGGCGAAGCACCGCAACAAGGCCGCCATCCTGTGGGAAGGCGAGCCGACGGGCGAGCGTAAGGTGCTCACCTATGGCGAACTCCACCGCCAGGTTTGCAAGTTCGCCAACGTCCTAAAGGCCCGCGGGATCAAGAAGGGCGACACCATCGCCCTGTACATGCCCATGGTGCCCGAACTGGCCATCGCCATGCTGGCCTGCGCCCGCATCGGCGCGGTCCATTCCATCATCTTCGGCGGCTTCTCGGCGCCTGCCATCTCGGATCGCGTGAACGATGCGCAATCGAAAATGGTCATCACCGCCGATGGCGGCTATCGCCGCGGGAACGTGCTGCGCCTGAAGGACACGGTCGACGAAGCGCTCAAGACCTGCCCTTCGGTGCATAGCTGCGTGGTGGTGAGCCGCGCCAAGACGCAGATCCAAATGCAAACCGGGCGCGATTTCTGGTGGCACGATCTGATGGGACAAGCCGATGCCGATTGCCCGGCCGAAGAGCTGGATTCGGAGCATCCGCTGTACATCCTGTACACCTCGGGAAGCACCGGGAAGCCCAAGGGCATCTTGCACACCACCGGCGGCTACATGGTGGGAACCTATCTCACCACCAAGTACGTCTTCGACCTAAAGGAAGCGGACACCTATTGGTGCACGGCCGACATCGGTTGGGTCACCGGGCATAGCTACGTCGTCTATGGCCCGCTCAATACCGGCGCCACCGTGCTCATGTACGAGGGCGCGCCCAACGCTCCCGCCAACGACCGCTTCTGGCAAATCATCGAACGCTACCGCGTCACCATCTTCTACACCGCGCCCACCGCCATCCGTTCCTTCATGAAATGGGGCGACGACCTGCCCGCCAAATACGACTTGTCATCCTTAAGGCTGCTCGGTTCGGTGGGCGAACCCATCAATCCGGAAGCCTGGATGTGGTACCACGAGGTCATCGGCGGCAAGCGTTGCCCCATCGTGGATACCTGGTGGCAGACGGAAACCGGCGCCATCATGATCACGCCCTTGCCCGGCATCACCGCGACCAAACCAGGCTCGGCCACCTTCCCCTTCTTCGGGGTGGACGTCGCCGTGGTCAATGACAAGGGCGAAGAGCTAGGCCCGAATCAGGGCGGCTTCCTGGTCATCCGCCAACCCTGGCCCTCCATGCTGCGAACCTTGTACGGCGCCGACGATCGTTATAAGGAAGTCTACTGGAACCGGTTCGCCAAGCAAGGTTGGTACCTGGCCGGAGACGGCGCGGTCAAGGACGCCGAGGGCTACATCTGGATCCTGGGCCGCATCGACGACGTGCTGAACGTGTCGGGCCATCGCTTGTCGACCATGGAAGTGGAAAGCGCCCTGGTGGCGCATGCCACGGTCGTGGAAGCCGCCGTGGTAGGCTTCAAGCATGATATGAAGGGCGAAGGCGTGGCCGCCTTCGTGATCCTGGGCCAAGGCGCGGAGAAGAGCAAGGCGACCAGCGATGCCTTGAAAGCCCACGTCCGCAACATGATCGGGCCCTTGGCCATGCCCGATCAGATCCATTTCACCGATGCGCTTCCGAAAACCCGTTCGGGCAAGATCATGCGGCGCCTGCTGCGCGACGTGGCCAACGGCGTGGATACCAAGGGGGACATGACCACCTTGGAAGATCTCACCGTGCTCGCCAAGCTGCGGCAGGACGAGGACTGAGGGTCGGAGCGCCCTATTTGCCCTTGGCGATCGGCAATATCGCCTGCAGGGCGGCTTGCCGGGTTTTCTGATCAGGATCCCCCGCCATGGCCTTGGCGAATTCGCGGAACCGGTTGGCGAGCAGGCTGGTAGGGGCGCCCGGATAGCGCGCCGTCGCGTCCCCATTGCATATCGCCGAGGTACCCGCTTCTACGCAGGCCAGATTGCCCGCGCTAGCGGTCGGAGGGCATGGGTGCGCGGAATCGGGCACGCAACGGGCTTCCGCGACGGACGCAGGCGGAAGGAATCCGGATTTTCCGTTCCACACGTTCCAAAGCACGTTATCCTGGAAATGGTTAAGCGGCGCTCCGGTGGCGCCCGCGATCCCTACGGTTCCGCCCGCAGGGATAGGCCCGCGGCCATCCCGCAAGGGCGCCAGGCGGTTCGCGTAAAGCACATTGCCTACGATGGCGTGCCCCCGGCCCCTACGGATGCAGATCCCCAAGTCCGCCTCGGCGATGAAGTTGCCTTCCGCGATAATCCCGGAAGCGTTTTCGTCCAGGAACAATCCGTAAGCCTGGGTGGATGCGCCCGCGGTTCCCGCCGCGCTTCCCGGCGCGGATAGGATCAGGTTTCCCCGCACCTCCGAGCCTTCCGTGCCCCACGGACCCTGCGCCGGCCCGGCGTGGATGGCCCCCGCTTCGTCCAAATGCAGGCAGGTCATGCGCAGCGAATTCCCCTCGACCATGTCCCTTTTGCCTAGGAACCGGATCCCGTCGCAAGCCGTGGAATCGATGCGGTTATCGCCGATGTGATCGCCGTCGCCCAAGGCGCGGATTCCGATACCCATTTCCCCGTCGTCGTCGGGGCCCGAGCGTCCCAGGTTCGCGAACAACCCGATGCGGGCGATGCGATTGCCGAGGATGCGGGCCCCCGTCTCCGCGGTTTGCAGAGGATTCAAATCCGGATCGGGCTGCGCCGAGATGCCGGCCAGCAATGCCCCTTCGATGAGGTTGCCGGTCGCCGCGAACCCGCTCCCGCGGAAATCGATCCCCGTCAGGATGGCATTGCGGATGCCGCAGGAATCGATCTCGACGTGGACGCAATCGTAAAAGTAGAGGGCGGCGGAGACCTGGGATTCGAAGTCGATGCCGGCGATGCGGACGTTCGCGATTCCCGATCCCTTGATGCCGTAGCCGGCATTGGCGATGCGCAGGGAATGGGCCGCCGGAGCGTCATCGGGCGCGAGCGCTAGGCGAAGGCGATGCCCGTCGCGGGGAAGCGGGGACTCCTCCGGGTAACAGTACCAGGATCCGGGTTGATCGAGCCCTTCGGGCGTATCGGTGAAAAAGGCTCCCGCGTTCGGGGCGGGATCCTTGGGTAGAGCCTCGTCCCAGGTGAGCCGGCCCGTCGCCGAATCGAAGCCGCGCACGGTCCGGTTCGACAGGATGCGGCGGAGCGCGCGGACCCGCAGGTTAGTCCCCGCGAAGGCATGGGGATGCCCGGCCAATGCCAACGGGTCGAGAACCAGGGATTCGGAATCCGCGCCGGCGATCTTGATGAACCCGGAGGCCGGGAAGCGCGCCAAGGGGACCACGCGATTGTCCTTGATCAGGGCGAAGGGCTGGCCGTCCGTTTCCGGCGGGATGTCGGTGGCGTAAACCCAGGCCGTTGGCCCTTGCGATACCAAGGTCCAGTTCGAAACGGGCAGGCCGCCATCGATGATGGGCGGCAATCCGTCCCCATACGCGGAAAATGACATCGGATCACGAAGGGACCCTGAGCCTTGGGCCAGTATCGATCCCGGGAACCGATCTCCGCGGCGAAGCAAAAAAGAGGCGCCCGGCAATTGGGGAAGGGCGTTCAGTCGATCCAAGGTGCGGCAAGGGGCTGAGAGGGATTGGCAATCCGAAGCGTCGTTCCCGTTGGCGGCGAAGTAATAGGTGGCGCCAGCGCGCGCGGAAACGGCGGCGCAGGCAAGGGCCGCCAGGATCGGGCGAATGACGGAGCGAAAGGGCATAGGTCGACTTATAGGACGTATGGGCGAGTCAAAGTGTAGCACCGGGCGGGGCGGGACATGCAGAGAACATACTCATTTGGGCGGGGATCCCGCCAATAACGGACCAGAAGTATTACTTTTTGCGCGCCCGCCGAATACCAGCCTTGCGGGCGGAAAGATGTCCACCATGGTACCTACTTCATCTACCACCCCTTTGCGGTCTTTGGCCCTCCTGATCGCCGGCATCGCATACTGCGTCCATGCCCAAGCGCCGACGGAATCAGCCGACAGCACGAAAAATGGTTGGAAGAGGCAATTCAACGGCATGCTCAACCTGTCCCAGGCTTATTACGACAATTGGGCCAAGGGCGGCACCGACGCCTTGACGTATGAAGTGAATTTGGGCGGAGAAGCCACCTACGACCAGGACAAATATCAATGGGACACCAAGGGCAAGGCCGTCTACGGACGCACCAAGGTCGGCTCCTTGGCTTCCAGGAAATCCTCGGACGAATTGAACCTGGAATCCATCTATACCTATAAGCTCGCGGTGATGGTGAATCCCTTCGCCTCCCTCACGGCCCAGTCCCAATTCACCCCGGGGTATGAATATTCCGGCGATACCTCCCGCACGGAAATCTCCTATGCCTTCGATCCGACCTATTTCACGGAAACGGTCGGCTTGGGAGTGACCCCGTTCAAGGGTTTCAAGGAACGCCTGGGCGCTTCCATGAAGCAGACCATGTCCTCGCGGGAATTCAAATTCGCCGATGATCCCGAAACCGACGGGATCGAATCCTTTAAGCAAGAGTATGGCGTTACGTCGATCACGGAATACGAAGCGGACCTGATGCAGAACATCAAGGGAACCACCCGGCTGGAAATCTTCGCGAACTTCAAGGGTTGGGACGAAATCGATGCGCGCTGGGCCAATCAGATCACAGCGAAAGTGAACTCGCTGATCAGCGTCAACTTCGAATACGAACTTCTCTACGATAAGGATTTGAGCAAAAGCCGCCAGACCCGCGAAGGCCTGGGCGTTGGCATTTCCTTCCTGAAAATTTAGCCTTCATCGGCCCGGCCTCAAGGCCGGGCAACCCGGGAGCCGACCATGGCTGGAACGCATAAATGGACTTTTTTCCGGGCGGGTGGCTTCGATCAGGTCAAGCTCACCACCGGAGCCGATTTGAGGAACCTCGATCAGCTCGATCAGAAGCTATGGGTGGCCTTGGCGTGCCCCACGCGCGGCTTGGAGATAGAGTCGCGCACCCTGGAGTTGATCGACACGGACGGGAACGGCCGGGTGCGCGCGCCGGAACTGATCGCGGCGGCCCGTTACGCCACGGACAACCTGAAGCGCCCCGATGATTTGTTCAAAGGCGAGGACGGCTTGCCCCTCGAGGCCATCAATGACTCCACCCCGGAGGGCCGCACCTTGGCTTCTTCGGCCCGGCAAATCCTGCGCAATATCGGGAAGGCGGACGCGGCGGCGGTTACGGTAGCCGACGTATCCGACAAAACCCGTCTCTTCGCCGGAACCCCGTTCAATGGCGACGGAGTCATCACCGAACTTTCCGCCCCGGACGAATCGGGCAAGGCCATCGTCCGCGAGATCATGGATTGCGTCGGCAGCGTTCCGGATCTTTCCGGGCAGCCGGGCATCGGCAAGGATCAGATCGAGGCTTTCTTCGCGGAGGCGCGGGCCTAC
The DNA here is from genome assembly GCA_019509785.1 of Fibrobacterota bacterium. Taxonomy (NCBI): domain Bacteria; kingdom Pseudomonadati; phylum Fibrobacterota; species Fibrobacterota bacterium. The sequence continues at coordinate 20,010 of JAEKLQ010000032.1, forward strand.
GCGGCTTGGCTGGCCGAAGCCGAGACCGGGCCGGGCACCGCGAAGGTTTTCCCGCTGGGCAAGGACGCCACCATCGCGGCGGTCGCGGCGATGGAAGCCGTGCGGGCGAAGTGCGACGATTATTTCGCGCGTTGCCGCCTGGCCGCGTACGATCCGCGCGCCGAACAGGCCCTCAATCGCCGCGAAGAAGAGTACCTGGATTTCGCCGCGAAGGATCTGACGTTGACCGCATCCGAAGTGGCCGGCTTCCCGCTGGCCCACGTGACCGCCGGCCGGCCCCTTCCCTTGACGGGCCCGGTCAATCCGGCCCATGTCGATGCCCTGAAACGTTTCGCAGAAGCTACGGTCGCCCCGGCCATCGGGGCGCGCAAAGAGCTCTCCGAAGGCGATTGGCTTTCCCTGCAGGACCGCTTCGCGCCCTATAAGGAATGGGATGCGGGAAAGGCGGGCCGCAAGGTGGAAAAGCTGGGCGAAGCCCGTATCCGGGCCTTGTTGGCATCGGGCGCGCAAGCCACCGTCGAGTCCCTGCTGGCCCAGGACGAGAATCTCAAGGCGGAGACCGCCGGCATCGAGCAGGTCGAACGCTTGGCGAGGTACTACCGCGATCTCGCCTTGCTCTGCATCAACTTCGTGAGCTTCAAGGATTTCTACGACGGCCAGGATCCCGCCATCTTCCAGGTCGGCACCTTGTTTCTCGATCAACGCGCTTGCCGGTTATGCCTGCGCGTGGAGGACCCGGCCAAGCACGCGCTGATGGCCGGATTGGCGGGGGCCTACCTCGCCTATTGCGATTGCGTTCGGAGCGTCACCGGGGAGAAGATGCAAATCGTGGCGGCCTTCACGGCCGGCGACGGCGACAACCTGATGGTGGGCCGCAACGGCCTGTTCTACGATCGCAAAGGCCAGGATTGGGACGCCACCATCGTGAAGATCGTGGACAATCCCATCAGCATCCGCCAGGCCTTCTGGTCCCCGTACAAGAAATTCCTCCGCTATCTGGAGGAACAGGTCAACAAGCGCGCCGCCGCCGCGGATGCCGAAGCGCATGCCAAGCTGGCCACGGCCGCGGTGGTCGCCGTCAATCCGGATGCGACGAAACCGCCTCCCCCTCCGCCGCCCGAGCCGAAGAAGATGGACGTGGGTACGGTGGCCGCCATCGGCGTAGCCGCCGGCGCCATCGGCACCTTCGCGACCGCCCTCGTCGGCCATGCCCTGGGCATCTTCCAGATGGGAATCCTAGCCACCCTGGGCGCCCTCATCGGCTTGATGCTCCTGATTTCCCTTCCCTCGGTGGTGATGGCCTACATGAAGCTGCGCAAGCGCAACCTCGGCCCCATCCTGGATTCGAACGGATGGGCGGTGAATTCCAAGGCCAAAATCAACGTTCCCTTCGGCGCCACCCTGAGCAGCATCGCCAAACTCCCGCCGGGGGCGCGCCGCGACTTCAGCGATCCCTACGCGGAAAAAGCCTTCCCGTGGAAACTCGTGGCGACCGTCCTGCTCCTCATTTATTGCGCCTTCCATTGGTACGTGGGAGGATTCGATACCGTGCTCCCCGGCATGGCCCGGTCCACCGCGGTGCTCGGCAAATGGGCGCCCAAGCAGACCTCCGTCCCGAATGGCGCGACCCCGGGAGCGGCCGCATCATCTCCCACGCCTGCGCCACCCCCGCCGCCCGCGGTCCCAACACCGGCGCCGGCCCCAGCGGCGCCGTAACGCGCCGGCCGCTGTTGGAACCGCCCGCATGGCGCTACCTTTCCCCATGCACGATATGCCGAAGGGGCGCCTGCAATGAGACGACAAGCTCCGATTCCCCTCGGTGCGGCGGCGGAATCGGATAGATCCCCGGGCCTTCCGGCATGGCCCGATGCATGGCACGTGGTGGTGCGAAGCGCGGACCTACCCCCGGGAAAAGTCCGGAGCCTTCCCCTCGCGGGACGGGAGCTGGTGGTCTTCCGTACCGCGGCCGGTTCCCTCGGCGCCTTGGATGCCCATTGCCCCCATATGGGCGCCCATCTCGGCTGCGCCGCCGTGCAAGGCGGAAGCCTGGTATGTCCGCTCCATGGCTTCGCATTGGATCCCTCCGGCGAAGTTCGCGCGCCCGGCGAACTAGGCGGCGGCTCGCGTCCAGGCACCCGCGCATATCCGGTGACGGAAGCTTTTGGCCTCGTCTTCGTCCATCCGGGCGGGGACGTTTCGCCGGCAAGACCGCCTCCGCAACCTGCCGCGGGCATGCGATGGCTGGCCGGGAGACCGCTTCGCTTGCGCGCCGACTGGCGCCACGTGGTGGTCAATGCCTTCGACCTCCTGCATATGCGCTCGGTCCATGGCCGCGCCTTGACGGGCCCGGCCCGCATCGAGTCGAAGGACGGCGCCTTGGCCATGAGCTATGAAAGCGGGGTATTGCCGCTGTCCGGGACGGCAGGGTATATCACGCGAAGATTGTCGCGGAACCGGATCAAGGTCATGCAAACGTGCTACGGCCCATGGCTCATGGTCGAAAGCACGGTGGGGCCCATCCGGACTTGCGCCGTGTTCGGCCTCTTGCAGGAAGGCGAATACCTGCGGGTCTTCAATGCCTTCGGAACCGCCCGCCGCGACCCCCTGGCCCGCTGGGGGCTCCACCTCATCCGCCTCTTCTACTATGCCTTTCTCCGGAAAGACTTCGCCATCCTGGAAGGCATGCGTCTGCGGTTCGCGCATCCGGAAGACGAAGGCGTAGCTGCCATAACGGCCTATCTGGAATCCTTCCGCGACCTGGAGCCTTCCGAAGGATGATGGTCGCCCGGAGGAAGGCCGGCATGGATGGCATGGATGGTCTGCAACGGCCGGAGAAACTTAATCTCCTCCTCATATCGTCTGCCTCGGTCGCGAGCGCCGCATGCCTATGGATGGCTTCCCATGCGCGTGGGTGGATACCGATGCTCTTGGCCGCGTGGATCTTCTCTTTCACGGCCAATACCTTGTTCTCCTTGCTCCATGAAGCGGTCCACGGATCGTTCTCCGCGCGGCGGCCGCTCAACGAATGGGCCGGCAGGGCGGCCTCGGCCTGGTTCCCGACGGGCCTTTCGGTGCAAAGGGCCTTCCACTTGACCCATCACCGGTTCAACCGGTCCCGCTTCGAGCAATTCGATGTCCTGCATCCGGGGGACAAGGTGTGGCTGAAATACGCCCAATGGTATTCCATTTATACCGGCCTCTATTGGGCCTTCGCCGTTGCCGCGGCGGCCCTGTTCACCTTGGCGCCGGGATCCCATCGTTGGCGGGTCTTGCGCGATCGTAAAGATCCCGATGCGGCGCAAACCGGATCCGCCGTCTACGCCGAAGCCTTGGAAGGAGCGCCCCCGGTCAAGGCCCGTTCGGAAGTCTTGCTCTCCTTCGCCTTCCAGGTATTTCTCTTCTGGTCCCTGGGGCTCTCGCTCCGGGGTTGGGCCGCATGCTATGGCGCCTTCGCGTTGCAATGGAGCTGGCTGCAATACACCGATCATGCCTTTTCCCCGCTGGATGCCAAACGTGGCGCGTGGAATTTGCGCGTCGGTCCCTTAGGCAGGGCCTTCTTCCTCGACTACCACCTCCATCTCGCCCATCATCAGCATCCGCAAGCCCCGTGGAACCGCCTCCGCCACCTGATCGATGGCGCAACCCCGCGGCCTTCCTTTTTCCAAGTGTTCCGCGCGGCAATTGCGGGTCCTCGTAGGGAGGGGGAGTTCCCGGACTTCGCAGCGGCGCGTGGCCCGGGGTTCCTCGTCATCGCGGAAGCGGAAGCGATGTGCCTCGCGGACTTTTTCCGTTTCGGCCTAAGGCATGTCCGCTATTGGGGCATAGCCGCGGTGATCTTGTTGGACAGCATGCGGAGTTGGCGATCGCGGCGTGCCTTGCGTCTGGGCTTCGCCTTCCTGCAGCGGATAGATGATTTGCTCGACGGCCATCGGCCCGCGCCGCGCGAGCCCCTGCATATCGCGCGGAGCCTGGCGACGGCCCTCTGCGGAGGGGCGGGGGACGATCGGGATGCGGCCTTGATCCGCATGGCGCGCCTCCTCGCCGCCGACTTGGGCGCGCTCGCGGGCGAGGAAGGTCCGTGCAAGCTGGCGGAAATCCTGAACGTGATGTCCTTGGATCGCCAACGGGTCATGGAGGGCGCGATTTGGGATAGCGAGGAATTGCAACGGCATTTCCGGAGCACCTTCCGTTTATCCCTGGATCTCCTGCTTATGGCGCGGGGGTCGGATCTGCGCTCCGCTGATCTGCCGGACCTGGCGGATGCGCTGGCATGGTGTTCGGTGGCCAGGGATCTGCGGGAAGACTTGCGCGGCGGCTTGATTAATATTCCTCGCGAGGTGCTGGAGGTCGGCAGGGAGGGCCGGACCGGGCCTTTCGGAGAGACGACCGCGGATGATGCCAATGTGAAGGCGTGGCTCGCGGAAGAGCATGCCCGGGCCTCGGGCTTGTTGGATCGTCTGGAAGGGAACCTGGCGCTTCTGGATGCGCGTTGCCGGAATTCCGATCGCGGCCGGGGGCTTCTGCCGCTCAGCATGTTCACGCGATCCCTCCGGGATTTCCATCGCCGGCGTTTTCCGCGCCTGTACCGCTCTTCACGGATTCCGGCGATCGCTCCGAGCCCTGCGACCGTGCCGCAACCGGCCGCAGCCAGGGCATAGCGATGAAGTTCCCCTACCTGGCGAATGCCGCGTGGAGCCTCGCCAGCCGCCCGGAAGCTTTGGCTTTCGAGCGTGGCCTCCGCGACGTGGAGACGGTCCAGCGGGCGCTCCTGCGGGACCTGCTGGCGCGCAACCGTGACAGCGGATACGGAAAGGAGCACGGCTTTTCCACCCTCGTCCATGCCGAGGCCTATCGCGACCGGGTACCCGTGGCGGATTATGACGACATGGAACCCTGGATCCGCCGGGCCGCCCGGGGCGAGAAGGCCCTGACGGCGGAGAGCGTTCTGGTGCTCGAACCGACCGGGGGCAGCCAGGGCGGCAGCAAATGGATCCCCTATACCGCATCGCTCCGCAAGGAATTCCGGCGGGGCCTGGCCCCCTGGATCCATAGCATGTTCCGTCGTTTCCCGGCGGCGATGCGCGGCACCGCCTATTGGTCGCTTTCGCCGCCCCTGCAACGCGAACCGGGCTTCGAGTATTCGGTAAAGGCCGGCTTCGAAAGCGATGCGGATTACCTGGGGCCCCTCGGGCGCATCCTGGAAAGCCAAGCCTTCGCCGCGCCGTCCTCGGTGCTGCGGGAAAGGAACGCCGATGCCTTTTTCCATCTCACCGCATCGCACCTGTTGGCGTCGGAGGATCTGGCTCTCATTTCGGTGTGGAACCCTACCTTTCTCGCCTTGCTGCTCGACCGCATCCGCGCGGATCGGGAAAGCCTGCTGCGCGGCCTCCGCGACGGCGGGAGGGGCGCCCGCGCCCGGACGGTCGCAAGGGCATTGGACGGGAGCGAGGACAGGGCCTGGATCGGAATATGGCCCCGCCTCGCCTTGATCAGCTGTTGGCGGGACGGCTGGGCCGCGGGCCCTGCGGATCGTTTGGCGGAATTTTTCCCCGGAGTCGCCTTCCAGGCCAAAGGCCTCCTGGCCACCGAAGCCCTGGTTTCCTTGCCCTGGCATGTTCCAGAAACGCTATCGGAAAACGGGAAGGAAGACGGGAGGGAAGACGGGACGTATGGCGCGCCCCTTCACCTTCTCAATTATCGCGGGCACTTTTTCGAATTCCTCGACGTCGAATCCGGTAAGACCCGTTTCGCCTGGGAGACCAAGGCTGGGGGCGTCTACTCGGTGCTGGTCACGACCGGCGGCGGGCTATACCGGTACCGGCTGCGCGATCTCGTGCGTATCGAAGGTTTCCGCTCCGCCTGCCCGGCGGTGCGTTTCTTGTCGAAGGAAGAGTCGTTCTCGGATCTGACGGGAGAGAAATTGCAATCGGATTTCGTTCAGCATTGCGCGGAGCAGGCGTTAGCCGAGGCCGGGATCGGCACGGTCTTCTATCTGCTGGCGCCGGAGCCGGATGCGACGCCGCCCCGCTACGCCTTGCACGTCGGGCTGGAAGGGGATTCGCGGGCCAGCGCCCTGGAGGCCCGCCTGGAAGCGGCCTTGGAAGGGAACTTCCAATACGGCCTTAGCCGCAAGCTCGGGCAATTGGCACCAGTCCGAGTGGTGCCCGCCGGTCCCGGCGCGGAAAGTCGATATTACTACTATAAGGGCTTACGCGCGAAGTTGGGGGATATCAAGTGGAAGCCGTTGGAAAGCTCAGGCCCCTGGGCGGACATCCTGCGATCGAAACATCCATGATACCCCTGCCTACCATGGCCACCGCGCCGACGGCCCAGGAAAAGATCCGCGGCATCCGCGAGGATCTTGCCTTCGGATGCGAAGCCCGCCTTCGGGATCTGCATGCCCTGGACGCGCGCCTGCACGCGCGCTACGCCCTCTTCCCGGCCTTGCTCGCGGCGGGACTTCTGCTTTCCGCATCGGCCCTGCGCGGGCTGGAGATCGCGTGGCCGCGCTACGCCGCCGGCGTTCTGCTCGCCGCTCTGGGGATGAACAGCTGCTTTCTCCTTATCCATGAGGCCGTACACGGGATCCTGTTCCGGAACCCGGCCTGGAACCGGCTGGCGGGCGTCCTGCTTGCGGTCTGCGGCGGCATGGCCTTCAGCGCTTACCGTTTCCTCCACCTCCGCCACCATGAATTCCTGGGCGATCCCAGGGACCCCGATGACTACGCCAACTATTCGCGCAGCCCGCGCCTCGTCTGGCTCATGCATTTCGTCCGCTTGGGGCTAGGCACGGTCCTCTACGTCTTCGCCATCCCCGTGGTTTCCCTGCGCCATGCCCCCGCGGCCGATCGCCGCGCCATCCTCGCGGAATACGCCTTGCTCTCGATCCTCATCCCCGCCGTGCTGTGCCTGGTTTCCCCCGGCAAGATCCTGGCCGTCTGGGGCGCGCCCTTCCTCCTGGCGAATTGGATGATCAATATCCGGGGCTTCTCCCAGCACGGCATCGCCGAGGCTTCCGATCCGTGGCTAGCCAGCCGGTCCACCGTTCCGCATCCCCTGGTGCGGTTCTTCCTCATCAACGAGAACTTCCACCTGGAGCATCATCTTTTCCCCGGCGTACCCGGCTATCGCCTCGCGGAATTGCACGTCCTGTTGCGCCCGCATATCCCGCGCCGCTTGCTCTGCCGTTCCTACGCGTCCTTCCTGGCCGCCTTCCTGCGGCAAGCGCCCCGCATGGACGAACATCCCATCGGCCTTACCTTCCAATCGGTCCAGGGACGCGATGGAGGAAGGTGCCTATGATGGCCGGCAAGATCCGCATCGCCTTGCTCTCCCCCAAAGGCCCGCTGTACAAGCACAAGACCGGCATCTTCCGCAAGTCCCTGCGGGTGGCGCCCTTGACCTTGACTACCTTGGCTGCGCTGATCCCGGAAGACGTACCCGCCGAGTTACGCCTGATCGACGAAGGCGTGGACGATATCCCCCTGGATCTGGATGCCGACCTGGTGGGGATGACCGTCATCACCGGATCCTCCACGCGCGCCTACGAACTCTCCGCACATTTCCGCTCCCGCGGCATCAAGGTGGTGCTGGGCGGTCCCCACGTGACCCTGGTGCCGGACGAGGCTTCCCGGCACGCCGACAGCATCGTCACCGGCTATGCCGAAGAGACCTGGCCCGAACTGCTGCGGGATTTCAAGCGCGGGAAAATGCGGCCGCGCTATTCCCAGTCCCCGTCCTTCTCCCTGGCCACCCCAGGCAACCATCCGTTTCCGCATCGGCATCTCCTGCCCAAGTCCATGTACAAGACCCGCAACACCTTCGAGGCCACCCGGGGTTGCATCCATGCCTGCGAGTTCTGCGTGGTGCCCACGGCCTGGGGCCGCAAGCCTTTCCACAAGCCCGTGGGCCAAGTGGTAGAGGATATCCGCCGCACCGGCGCGAAGCACCTCGTTTTTTACGACCTCAACCTCATCGCCGATCCCGAGTACGCCAAGGAACTGTTCCGGGCCCTGATTCCGCTCAAGGTGCAATGGTTCGGGCTCTCCACCACCTTCGTCAACCGGGATCCGGAGCTGCTGGATCTGACGGCGAAAAGCGGATGCATGGGCTTGCTGGTGGGCTTCGAGAGCGTGAGCCGCGCTTCCCTGGCGGCGGTCAAGAAGGGCTTCAACAAGCCGGACGACTATCCTGGCTTCATCCGCGAATTGCACGGGCGGGGCATCGCCCTCATGGGCACCTTCGTATTCGGCTCCGACGGGGATACGCCGGACAGCTTCGCCGAGGTGGTGGACTTCGTGCAGGAGCATAAGATCGACCTGCCGCGTTATAGCGTTATGACCCCTTTTCCTGGTACACCGTTGCATACGCGCCTGGAAGCGTCGGGCCGCATCCTCACCAAGGATTGGAGCCAATACGACGGCCAGCACGTGGTGTTCCAACCCAAGCAAATGACCGCCAAGCGATTGCAAGAAGGCCATGAATGGGCCTGGAAGCGAACTTACAGCCTCAAGCACGTGGCGGGTCGCATGCTGCGCATCATGCCCCATTGGCCCCTCATCCTCACGGCCAATTTCGGCTATCGGTTCTACGCCCACAACCTGGGCCGCTTCTATACTTGCCAAGGCGGGCTGGTATGAACAAGATCCGCCTTACCATCGTCCACCCGTGCATCGGCCGCAAGCCCGGGGTGGAGTATATCCGCTCTTGGCAGATGGAGCCCCTGCCCGCGGCCTATCTGGCGGCCCTGGCGGCGCCGTACGCGGACATCTCGTTCCATGACGATCGTATGGAAGCGATCCCTTACGACGAGCCCGCGGACCTGGTGGCTATCAGCGTGGAGACTTATACCGCCAAACGGGCCTACCAGATCGCCACCGAGTATCGCAAACGCGGCGTGCCAGTGGTGATGGGCGGCTTCCATGCCACCCTCATCCCCGAAGAGGTGATGGAATACGCCGAGGCCATCGTGATCGGCGAAGGCGAGCAGCTTTTCCCCAGGCTCCTGGAAGACTTCCGGGCAGGCCGGATGAAACGCGTGTATCGCGCCGAAGGGAGATCCGAGATCGGATCCATCCGTCCCGACCGTTCCATCTTCGCGGGCAAACGATATCTCAAGATCGGGCTGGTGGAGGCGGCCCGGGGTTGCCATTTCAAGTGCGACTTCTGCGCCATCACCACCTACTTCGGCGCCACCCAGAGCCGCCGCCCCATCGACAACGTGATCGCGGAGATCCGATCCATCAAGGACGGCCGCAAGCTCTTCTTCTTCGTGGACGACAACATCGTCTCGCATCCCAAGTGGGCCAAGGAGTTCTACCGGGCCCTCATCCCCCTGAAGATCCGCTGGGTAAGCCAGGCCACCCTGACCATGGCCCAGGACAACGAGTTGATGGATCTGATGAAGCGGAGCGGCTGCCAAGGCGTGCTCATCGGCTTCGAGACCCTGGACCCTGCGAACCTGAAGGCCATGAACAAGCGCTTCAACGAAGTGAAAGGCGGCTTCCCCGCCGTCATCTCCAAGCTGAACCGCCACGGGCTCCGCCTCTACGCCACCTTCATCTTCGGCTACGACGCCGACACGCCCGAAAGCTTCGCGCGCACCGTGGCCTTCTGCAAGGAGCAGAACATCTTCATGGTCGCCTTCAACCATATCACCCCTTTTCCTGGTACGCAGTTGTACAAGCGCCTGGAAAAGGAAGGCCGGCTTCTCTACGGCAAGTGGTGGCTGGACGACCGCTACCAATACGGACAGGTGCCATTCAAGACCGTCCTGCCGCCGGAACTGATCCAGGAAGAATGCGTCAAGGCCCGCAAGAGCTTCTACAGCCTCGGCTCCATCCTGAAGCGCCTCCGCAACCGGGCCAATACCGGCAGCCTGTTCATGTTGCGCTCCTATTTCTTCATCAACTTCCTCCTGGGCAAGGAAGCCTCCCAGCGGGAGAACTATCCCTTGGGAGATGCCTCCTGGCGCGGGACCATCCTCAAGGCGGACGAGGACAGCCTGCGGCGCGCGGGCGTGATTCCTGAGATTCCCGCCATGCAGGCCGCGGAATGAAACAGGTAGGAAAGGCCATCGACTCCGTTCCGGTCCTCGACCTCCACACCGTACGGGAAGCCGTTCCCGGGGACGACGCTTCCATCCGCGCCTTGTTGCGGCGTTCCCCCATGCCCGGGGATATCCGCATGGCCTTTACCCGGGAGCCCTCTTTCTTCGCGAGCCTCGAGGTTGAGGGGAAGGCGGGCCGGGCCGCCGTCGCCGAGGCCCTGGACGGCGCTATACGGGGGCTTATCGTGCGCAACGAGAAGGAAGCCTGGGTGAACGGAAACCCCATGCCCCTAGGCTACCTGAGCGGCCTACGCGTGGAGCCGATCCCGGATCGGGTGGTCGTCCTCCGGCGAGGCGCCGATTTCATCCGGCGCTGCCATGGGGAAGGCCGCGCGCGCATCTATCTCCAGACCGTCACCGAAGGGAATCGCAAGGCCGCGGCCCTGCTCTCCGCCGGGCGCCTCGGCATGCCCCGCCTCAAGGATCTGGGCGGCCTGCATACCTTCCTGCTGTCCCCTTCCGTATCACGCAAGTTACCGAACCTTCTCGGTTACGAAGTGCGGGCCGCCTCCCGGAACGATATCCCGGAGGTGATCGCTTTCCTTGGGGGCGAAGGGGCCCGCCAATTCTTCCCTTGCTACCGACCGGAGGATTTCGGCCCCCGGGGCGGACTTCTCAAGGGCCTTTCCGCCGGCGACGTGCTCCTTCTGACCCGGGACGGCAGGCTGGCAGGAACTTTAGGCCTTTGGGACCAGGAGCCCTGCAAGCAAAGTTTCATCGCCGGCTACGGCCCCGCTCTCAATCGCATGCGGCCCTTCTATAATCTGCTGGCCCGCTTCCGGTCCCGTCCCGGCCTGCCCGCGGCCGGCGCAACCGTGCGGCATCTCAAGGCCGCCTTGCTCCGGATCGAGGGGGATGATGCCGGAGCTTTCGCCGTCCTCCTGAAGCATGCGTTGTGGAAGGCGCGCGAACGGTCTTTGCCCTTGGCCATCATGGTCCACGAGCGCGATCCCTTCCTGCCCGTCCTGCGCGCCTTGCCTTCGGTGGCCTATGCCAGCCGCCTCTTCGCGGCTTATTTCGAGGATGGCCGGGAACTGGCGGAATCCCTGGACGGCCTCGTGCCGTACGTGGAATTGGGGGCGCTTTAGCATGGCTCTCCGCGGCGAAACCGTCCCGGTGGAACAACTCCAGACCGAGGAAATCCGGCGCATGTTCCTGCTCCTGGACCGGCACTACGCCAACGCCAGTTGGGAAGGATTCCGGGAGGACCTGGCGGAGAAGACCTGGGTGATCCTCCTCAAGGACGGGGATGAGTTGGCCGGATTCTCCACCCAGCTTCTGATGGAGACGCGCTTCGAGGGAGAACTACTTTCCGTGGTCTTTTCCGGCGATACCATCATCGATCCCGCCCACTGGGGATCGCCGGAGCTGCAAACCAGCTTCGCGGCCCTATTGGATCGCCTCCACCGGGGGAGGCCGGATCGCAGGCTGTTCTGGTTCCTCATCTCCAAGGGCTTCCGTACCTATCGCATCCTGCCCATCTATTTCCTGGACTTCCACCCTCGCCATGACGTCCCCGTTCCGCCCTGGCACCGCCGCTTGCTCGATCACCTGGCGCAGACGAAGTTCCCGGCAGCCTATCGGCCCGAGCGGGGCATCTTGGATTTCAACGGGCATTCCCAATACCTGCGCCCGCCGCTGAGCGTCATCCCGGAAGCGCGCATCATGGCCAATCCCCATATCCGTTTCTTCGCCGAGGCCAACCCGGGATGGGCCCGGGGCGACGAATTGGCCTGCTTGGCGGAATACGCCCCGCATAATCTCACGCCGTACCTGAGGCGGCGTCTGCCTTCCATGCGCCGGAACCAGCCGGCCGCGCTTCAGGAAGGATAACGGAATGCGGAAAAGAATCGTTCCCACCGCCCGGCTACCAAGGCTTTGACCCGGGATTCCAAAGGATGCAGATCATTCGTCCGGTAGGATTTTACGGTAGCCAGGTAGCCCTCCAGGAACGGGCCGGCCGCGCCGAAGGGCCCGTACCCCAAGGCCCCGTACATCCGCTCCAGCTCGCGCAAGGGATCGGCCGCCAGATCCTCGTAGCGCATCTCATGCAGCCGCCCCGGCGGGATCAGGTTCCGGTCCGCCAGATAGGCGTCGTTCACGGTCTCGTACCGTTGCAGGATGTCCTCGTCCACTTCGGCGGGATCCGGGCTCTGGAGGTACATGTAGGGGAACAGGGTCGCGATGGTATGCCGCGAGCTCTTGAACACGGCGTAGGGGTCCCGCACGATATGCACGAAACGGGCATCGGGAAAGAGCTCCAGCAGAAGCGGGATGCGGGCCGTATGGGCCGGGGACTTGAACGCCAGGGTCCTGGCCCCATGGCGCCAAGCCAGCTTGCGGGCGAAGCGGCCGAAGGCGTCCTGCCATTCCTTCGCGGCGCCGGCCTCGGCCTCCTTGAAGGTGAGGTAACGCGCATAATACCTCCGGTTCGCGGGGAAGCTCACCCCGCAGTAGGGGGAGCGGCCGGTCATCAGGGCCATGGCGAACTCGTCCTCCGCGGGGGAGCCGGCGGAAAGGGCCATGCCGTCCATCGGACGGGTCTTGGGGATGAAGAACCTCAGGATGGGAGCCAACCATCCTTCCGTGAGGAGGAAGGTTTCCGGGCTCATGACTTGGAGCGTGTTGGGGCAGGCGAAGCGGTCCCGGTCCGATGCCAAGAGGTATTGCAGATGGGTCGTGCCCGCGCGCCAATGGCCCAAGACGAAAAGGGGCGGCTTCGGGGCCGGAGTCGATGCCACCTTAGCAGCGTACAACCCGCGCTCCACGCGGGAGACCAAGCTGTTAACGAGGGCGGCCGAGGTTACCGCCGCGGCGCGGTGCCAGTAACGCGGCTCCACCTTCCATCGGTTCTCCTTGAGCAGCCGCAACCACGCGCGGAAACCTATCCCGTACAAGTAATTATTCGCGAGACTTATCTTTCTGCTATCCACCAGCGCCTTCCAACTTGATCCGTAAGGGAATATCCATGAAGAAACTCCTGCTTCCAGCCGTCCTTCTTTGCCTCGCGGCTTTCACCGGCTGCAAGGACTACCATTATGTAAAAGTCGCCCAGGTGTTGCCCGTGGGCAAAACGTCCGGTCTCACGCCGGATGAACGGCAGGCGGACTCGCTGATGAAAGCGCTGGTCTCCAACCAGGCGGCCGTGGATCGCTTCCAGAAGATGTTCAAGTGCGCGGTCCTCGAGATCATCGATTTCGACAGTCTCACCTTCACGGTAAAGATAAACGCGGATTCCGCCGGCGCCGGTCACGCCAAGGCGGAATATTCCCTGGGAACGGATCCGGCCGCCAAGCCCGATCTGGTCTTGCCTATTTACCGCAAGAACCTGTCCAACCTCCTCCAGATCTTCGCCGACAATACCGTATCCGATGAAGAGGCGTACCGCATCCACCGGGCCGTCTTCGGATCTTCCCTGAGGTCCCTCTTCCAAGTGCCCGCCCTGTACGATCCGAAGATCGCCAAGCATCTGGCGCTGCCCAACTTCATCCAGATGACCCTGAAGAACGAGGGGAATTATGAATTCATGGGATCCAAGAAAGAAGCCGTGGTGACCATCGTCAACGTGGACGGCCAGTGGCTGGTGACGCAGGGCGCCTACGGCGATCCGGAAGTGAAGTGGGCCGTTACCCCCAAGCAGTTGGCGGATTTCACCCGCCTGGTATTCGAGCCCGGCAAGGGCGCCGCCACCTCCATGAGCGCCGCCCGGGCCCGCCTCAAGGAGATCAAGGCCTTCATTGACGGCATCACGGTTTATCGTCGGGGCTGATGTCCGTTGGCCGAATTCCTCGTATACCTGAACCGGGTCGTCTGGTCCCTGGCCGGTTTCCCGGTCATGGCCTGGCTGTGGTACCGGCACGGCGGGGCCAGTGTTCCCTTGGCCGCCATCGTGCTCGGCATCCCGCTGGTCTTCGGCTATCTCATACCCGGATTGGCCATCCTGTGGCTGCGCCTCTGGGAGATCAACTCCAGGTTTTCCTATAAAGGCATCCAGATCCACCAAGGCTTCATCTATGCCTCGGGCCTGTCCCTGGACGCTTACGCCGCCCACCATGTGCGCTTCGCCTCCCCCTGGGCCACCGTGATCGTGTCTTGCCTGCTCACGGGGTGCATCGTCGGCTTCACGGGATGGTTCATCGATATCGCCGGGGTCAAGGCGGGCCGTATCCGCATCGATAATCCCCCCGCCCGGGCGGGCCGCGACCCGGCCACCATCGTGACCTATTACGCTCCCGCGTGCTATTTCACCCTGGGCTTCTGCTACATGTTGGCGGTCCATTTGGTTTGGGCCTTCCTGGGCCCGGCCGCCCCGGGACTACCGGGTAACCTTCGAGATACGGTAACTCCCGGGTCACCATCGGCCTTTGCCATAGCCGCGTTGTACGCCGCAGGCTTTCTCCTCACCGCCGCTCCCGCCGGCGCGCTCTACCTTTACCTGCAAAAGAAGGGCCGGTCGGTTTGACGCCGGCATCCACAGGATTCGCGTCCTCCTTAGGCTTCATGCTCGATCCCCTGGGGCGGGGCGCAGGCTTACGGCGTCGCGGCCGCCTGGTCCGCCTGGCCAAGGCCACCGGAGGCATGATCCTGGTTTTCGATCCCGCCGACGTGGACGAGCTCCTATCCCGTCCGGATACGTTCGCCCGCTGGGAACGGGACACCGCCCCCGTCCGTTTCCCCACGGACTCGGCCTCTTCGCGCCTCATCTCGGGCCTACTGGCCATGCAGAACGGCGCTAAGCATCGGGAATTGCGGAGGCAGCTCGCTCCGGCCTTCGATCATAGTCGCCTTAAACATTACTTCGCGCTTTCACGTTCCGGCATCGCCGCTTTCGTGGAACGCCTTGAGGCATCGGGAACGGTCCAGGATCTCAACGGGATCTGCCATGCCCTGGCGATGAACACCGCCTTGCTCACCTTGTTCGGCGCGTATCCGGGCGAGGAGTCCCGCGCCTTAGCCGATGACTTCCGCGCTTGGATGAACGCGGCCTTCTCGCCTTGGACCTTGCTGCTCCGCTTCGATGCGCCGGGCACTTCCTTTGGCCGTTTCCTAAGGCACGGCGAAAGCCTGGAAAAGCGCTTGATCGCGCTCTTTTGCAACCGCCCGGAAGCCCAAGGGGCCTTGGTCCAGGTGGTATTCGGGCCCGATTGGGACCGGCAGGTCACCGAGGCGGAGTTGGTCAGCCGCGCCGCGGGCTATTTCCAAGCCAGCTATGAAACTACGGCCAATACCCTGGTCTGGACTTTGATCCTGCTGAACCTCCATCCCGAAGCGGCCCGCGCATCGAGGGAGGAAATCCGCGCCGTGATCGGCGAAGGCGAAATCGAATATGCGCATCTCCAGGCCCTGCCGTACCTACGCGCCGCGGTGCTGGAGAGCATGCGCCTGTTGCCGCCGGTTCTGCTTTTCCCCCGCATCGCGGTGCAGGAGCTCGCCTTGGGCGGCGTGGAAATCCCGAAGGGCGCCCGGCTCGCGTACGGACCGGCCTTGACACATCGCCTTCCGGACGTATTCGAGGATCCCTTGGCCTTCAGGCCCGAGCGGTTCCTGGGACCGGGCCCCCGCCCGGAGGGCTTCCTGTCCTTCGGGGGCGGGCCGCGCCGATGCCCCGGGGAGCAATTCGCTTTGAACGAAGTGCTGCTGATCCTGGCCGCTTGGCTGAGGCGGGGCTTTCCCCGCATCGAGACAGGCACTCATGTGAAATGCCATGGCTTGGTGGCCCATACTCCGGTCCGACCCGTGCCCTTCCGCAACATCCCCTGGTCCGAAGTTCCGGGGAAGCCTCCGCGTTTGCAAGGCAAGGTCTTCGCCGGGATCAAGCATGCTTAAGCCGCCCGGCCTTCTCTTCCTTGGCTTCGCGGCTGCCCTTCTGGCGGCCCTGCACGCCGGCGCCTTCGCCGCATTCTTCCATTTCGAAGCCGGGTTCTTCCTGGCCGCATTGCTCCTATGGCAGGCCACCGGCATACTGGGCGTCTCCGTCGGTTACCATCGCTTACTTAACCACCGCAGCTTCGAGTGCCCGCGTCCTATCAAATGGGTCTTGCTGTTCCTGGCCGGACTGGCGGGCCAATTGGGTCCCATCCGCTGGGTGCGCGTGCACCGTTTCCACCATGCCCACAGCGATACGGATCTGGATCCGCATACGCCCCGCCGCGGTTTCTGGTTCGCGCATCTGGCCTGGCTGTTCCAGGCAGGCCGCCGCGGGAATGAACCGGCGCTTCAGGAGCCTCCGGCCGATCTACTGGCCGATCCGGACTGCCGCTTTTTCGAACGGGCCTATCCCTTCCTGTTCTACGGCTCGCTCGCCGCCATCGGGTGGGGGTGGGGTTGGGCCGGCTTCCTCTGGCTCGGGACCTTCCGCTTGGCGGTTACCTTGCATAGCATCCTGAGCATCAACTCGGTCGGGCACGTCTTCGGCCGACGCGATTTCGACCTGCCGGACGACAGCCGGAACCTCCGCCTCTGGGCCGCCTTCACCGGCGGCGAAGCGCTCCACAACAACCACCATGCCCATCCCCGCAGCGCCCGCTTCGCCTGCCGCCCCTGGGAACCGGACGCCGGATG
The DNA here is from genome assembly GCA_019509785.1 of Fibrobacterota bacterium. Taxonomy (NCBI): domain Bacteria; kingdom Pseudomonadati; phylum Fibrobacterota; species Fibrobacterota bacterium. Next base: position 36,679 of record JAEKLQ010000032.1, read on the forward strand.
GTTGGCCATCCGATCCCTGGCCGCCTTAGGACTGGCCTGGAACGTCCGCTATTACGATCCCGTTACCGGCAGCCTGGCCATCCTCCGCCCCCGACCGCAATCGATCCCGCTTCCCTCGCCGGCCGGAACCTAAACCTCGGCGCCGCTTCCTCACGATAGGCGCCTCTCACTGCGACCCACCCAAATCCCCATCGACCCAACGCGCCCGGCGGACAGTCCGCGCGTCCGCCGTTGACACCGCTCAAGTCTTTCGCCGCCAAGGTTGGGGAAGGATTGGCAAAGGTGGCGGAGCGGGCCGGGGCGGGGCTCCGGGCCGGCGAATTAAAGCGGGCGGGCCATTCCGCGTCGTGGATAACCAAGTCTATGGGCAGTCCGCATGCGCGCTCTAAGCCCCGAAGAAGGATATGCGGACGTCCAGACGCGGAATGGCCCATCAGACCAATTCCACGACCCGCTTTGTCTGAGCCGGCCCGGAGCCCCGCCCCGGCCAGACCCACCCCCAAATTGCTATCCTTCCCGACCATGACATTCGAGGAAATGGTACAGCTAGCCAAAGAGCGCAAGCGCGATATGCCCGCCGGCAAAAGCACCACCGCGCTCTTCGAAAAAGGCGCCCATGCCATCGGAAAGAAGCTGGTGGAAGAGGCGGCCGAAGCCTGGATGGCCGCCCGCTTCGAAGGCCGGGAGGCCGCCTCCCTCGAATTGTCCCAAGTGCTTTATTACGTCGCCTGCATGATGGCGGAACAGGGCTTGACCCTGGAAGAGGTATACGCCAAGCTATGATCAAGGTCGCTTTGCCGAACAAGGGCCAGCTTTTCGAGCCCACCATGGACATCCTCGCGGCCTGCGGCTATCGTGTCAGCAAGTCCTTGCGCTCCCTGTCCACCCTGGACTCGGATAACCATGTCGAATTCTATTTCCTGCGCCCTGGGGACATCCCTCTCTATGTCGCCAACGGCATGCTCGATGCCGGCGTCACCGGCAAGGACTTCGTGGCGGAAAAGGGCGTCGCGCCCAACTGCCTCATCGATCTCAACTTCGGCGCCTCCAAGCTATGCGCCGCCGTTCCCGAGAACCATCCCGCGAAGTCCCTGGCCGATCTGAAAGGCATGCGCATCGCCACTTCCTTCCCGCGCATCGTTTCCGCCCAGCTTCCGGGGTGCCCTCTGATCGAACTGGAAGGCGCGGTCGAGATTTCCATCAAGCTCGGCATCGCCGACGCCATCGTGGATATCGTGGAGACCGGCACTACCTTGAAGCAGGCCGGGCTCCGTATCATCGGCGAGCCCTTGTTCCAATCCCGCGCGGCGCTCTTCGCCCATCCCGGCCGCGAAGTCCAGGAAGAAGTAACCATCCTCCGGAGCCGCATCGAAGGCAAGCTCCTGGCCCTGGAGTACATGATGGTCGAATACGATGCGCCGGATGCCTTGCTCAAGGCGGCCTGCGCCATCACCCCCGGCATCGAATCCCCCACCGTGATGTCCTTACAGGAAACCGGTTGGTTCGCTGTGAAATCCATGATCCGGAAGAAGGAAAGCCAGCGGATCATGGACAGCCTATCCAAGCTGGGCTGCAAGGGGATCATCCTCACCGCCATCGACAGCGTTCGCATCTAACCGCGGTGGGCGCCCGCGAGAGCCCCTTCAAGGCGTTACGGTCAAGGTGACCGGCACGACGTAGGGGCTGGCCTGCGCGGGATCATCGTGCAAGAGCCTGATCTCTCCCTGGTAGGTACCGGGAGCCATCCGATAGGTCCAGATGTTCATGTTCAAGGCCCGCGTCGCGCCCGCGCCCACGGTAAAGATATCGGTGCCCGGGTACGGGTAGGTTCCGTTGGTCGTCATCCACGACGTTTGCGTTCCCAGGTAATCCAGGGCGTTGGCGACCAGCCGGGGAACGTCGCCGCTCCAGTTCTGATCGCCGGGATGGAAATTCAGAAGCGCCAAGGGATACTGGATGTTGACGGCTCCGGTTATGTACCCGTTCGCGTAGTTGCCGAGGGACACGGAAGAGTTGTCCTGTACCCTATAGGTCGCCATCGCGGAGGCGGCCCAGAAGGAACTCACCCCGGCATTGATGGGATGATCCGCGAGAGTTCCGCTCTGTCCGGCGAACGCCGTTTGATATTGCTGGATCGTGGTGAAATTCTGGATGAGGCCGCCCAGGCGCGCAGGGTTATCGCTGAGCGCTTGCGAGAAGTACACCATCCTGCCTCCGCTCAGAAGGTACGCGGCGAGGGAATCCCCGGTAGCCACGGGATCGGCCCAAGCCCCGCCGGCCTCGACCATCACTACGTCGAACCGGTTCAGATAGGCCAGGGTCGGAACACCGGCGCTTCCATCGAACACGTCCAAGGTGTCCACGTTGGAGAAGGTACGGACCGCATCGATGAATTGGCCGTATCCCTCCGGGGTCGGCGTCTGCACGAAGGCCACTTTCCAGCCCGCGGCCGGGCGTGGCAGAACCGGACCGGTGAAATCGACGATCGCTTCGAGACGATCCCCGCCGGAGTTCGCGATCTGAAGCGAAGCGGTCCCTTGCGTTCCCGCGGCCTGGGTCAGCCGCAAGCTCGTTGGGGAAACGCTCATGGTGGGAGGGACCACGCCGGTGCCGTTCAAGGACACACAAGCGGGCTTCGATCCGGAGTTGGAGTAAAGGCAGGCCGAGCCGGCGACGGACCCCGGGGACTTAGGGCGCAGACGGAATTCCAGCCAGGCCGAGGTTTGCCCCGTTAGGTTCACGGGAACCGGGCTGGAGGTCCGGAAGACCGGTTTCGAGACGGTGATTTTGGTGATCGTGATCGCGCGTTCGCACGCGTTCCGGACTTGCAGGTATCCGAGACCTTCATTGCCTATCCAAACGCCGCCGAAGTCCACGGACTGGGAAACGACTTCCAAGCAGTCGTGGTTTTGGGCCGAAGCCGTAAAAGGGATCGCGAGCAGACCGGCGACAAAGCCGGCGCGGATGCGGCTGGGAAACGTTTTGTGCATGGAGGATTCCTTTCCGATCAGGATGAGGCGCGGAACCGTGCAGCGGAAAACAGCACGGCGGGCCGCGCATCAAGGAAAAAATCCTTCCCCGAGGCATGGCACTATCCGCGCGGGCCTGCAAATCCCGGAAGCTTCCGTTCCGCCGCCACTGAATTCCGGGTGTTTAGCGGGATGCTGCAAATCCGGGAGGATGCGCGTCTAAAAGGGGGGATCGCATAGGTAACACTCAAGTTACCTGTCCGGGTTCCCCGCCTGCGAAGGCCATGGAACGGAAAGGCCCGCCCGGAGGGACCGGACGGGCATACTTCGGAACGGGATCCGCTATGCGGAAGATCAGGGCGTAGCGGCGGTCTGCGAGCCGGGCTGCAAGCGCAGGGTCGCCGGAACCGCAAAAGGACTCCCCGTCGCCGGATCGTTATGGTACAGATCCAACCGCCCCGCATAGGTCCCCGCCGGAAGGCCGTACGCGGCGCCGAAGCGGATCGGCACGGTGATCTCCTCGCCCGGCCCCAACGCCAGGGTCCGTTGGGCCGGCCTCATCCAGTTGTAGAATTCGGACAGGTGCCGAAGCGAGTTCCCGAGAAAGCGCACGGTTTCGGACTGGGCATGGTCCCCGTCGTGGGGGAGGATGTTGATGAAGACCACAGGTTTCCGCGGGTTATAGGCGCCGATCAGGGCCCCAGTGGAATACCGTCCCAAGGGAATCCCCCCTCCCTGGGTCGAGGTCACATTCATCGCCCATTGGCTGAAGAGATTTACGGTGAGGCCCTCCGTTATGGGATCATCCGCGAATTCCGCCCCGAAATTCCAGACGACCGGCCCGGCCGCTGCTACTGGCGCGTAGTCCGGCGAGGTGATGCGTCCGCCCAGCGCGGAAGAATGCTGATTAAAGCCGGCCTCAGGGAAAAGCGCCGCACCCATCAGGATCACCTTGCCTCCCGCATCCACGTAGTCGGCGAGGCGGTTTCCCACGGCCTCCGAATCGGCCCATGGCCCGTCCGCCACTGCGATGACGGCGTCGAACTTCCGCATGTAGGCGAGCGAAGGCGTGCTATCGTAACCGGAATAGCTGACGATGCTATCGACGTTGGGATCGTTCAGCAAGCCCCAGAGGAAAAAGTCGCTCTGGCTCTCGAAGGTCTGGCCCGTGGTTTGGAGATACAAGACATTGAGCTTTGCCGGCCCGGTGGGATGGATTCCCGCCGCGGAATCCACCACCGCCCGTAGGCTCAACTTGAGGCTGTCGCCGCCGGGATTCCGGATGCTCAAAGGTTGATAGACGCTATCGCCTTCGGCCAGGGTCACGTCGAATCCGCGCGGTGAAACGGATAGGATGGGTGGCACGATGCCCAGTCCCCGCAAGTCGATGGCCGGGGCCGAGGGATCCTCCGCATCGCTTTGGACCAGTAGCTCCGCGCTATCGGCCCCGATGTCCGTAGGCGCGAAGGACGCATTCACGAGTGCATAGGAGAAGGCGGGAATCTCCAGGGGCAAGGCCGCGGAAAGGGAAAAGGGACCGTCCGTCGTGAATCCCGTAACGTGGGTGGCGGCGCTCCCGATGTTCACCAGTCGTACCGCCCGGTTGGCCCGGCTTCCCTGCCAGGTGGGCCCGAAGTCCACGCTCGTCGGATCCACGGCCAGCCTGCGGACTGAGGATACCGTGAGCGAGACCGGAACGTCGATCGGAACGGCGTTCGTATCGGAGGAGTTCAGCAACCGGATCGCTCCCGCGTGCGCCCCTGCGGTTAGCCGATAGGTGTTTACGGCGATCTTCAACTCCCGCGTTTCGCCATCGGGCACCACGAAAATCACGGGATCGAACGGCGGCCGCGGGGTCATCCAGGCCAGCATTCCGCCCAGATAATCGAAGGTATTCCCGAACAGGCGGGCGATATCGCCGTAAAGCTCGTTATTCCCGACGTTGAGGAAGACCAGGGGCTTGTCCGGATGGTATGCGCCTACCAGGGCTCCTCGGGAATAGTAACCCAAAGGGATTCCGATGCCTTGGCCGCGGGTGGTGCCGACGTCCCGGATGGCGCCGGCTGCGAACCAGCCTAGGCCTGCGGTGATGGGATGCGGGATCAGGCTGGCGCTGGTGTCCCGACGGGTGATCGTCCCCGGTCCGACCGGTTCATAATCCTGGATGCGTCCGTAAAGTGGATGCTCGCCGTCGGTGAGGGTACTGGCCGTAAGCAGAACCTTGCCTCCCGCCTCTAGGTAGTCGGCCAACAGGTCCCCTACGGCCACCGAGTCTTTCCATGGCCCGACGGAAGCCGCCAGCACGATGTCGTATTCCAGCATGCGGGCGAGAGAGGGCAAGGAATCGCCGCCAAACCAGGCAGCGATGGTATCCACGTTCGCCAGGGGCCTCAGTTGGGGGATCAATTGATCGTCCCAAAAGGAGGGCATGGTGGTATTGAGGTAAAGCACCCGCCATCCCCGTTCCGGTCGCGGCGTTGCGGCTCCGATGGCATCGACGAGGATTTCCGCCCGGGGCGACGTTCCATGATTGGTGATCGAAAGCCGGAAGGTATCCGTTTGCGCGGGATTGAGGGCGAGATGGACCGAGGCGGGGGCGACGGTGACGGATGCTGTCGGGGAAGGCGGCGCCGTACCGATCCCGGTCACGGGGACGCGGATCTGGGAAAGCGGAGGCTTAGCGGAGACGGTGAAAAACGCATTCGCGGTTCCCGTATCCGAAGGGGAGAAGGAGATGGGAATCGTTCCTTTGCCCATAGGCGGCAACCGCAACGATCCCGAAAAGCCCGATGCAAAAGCCTGGGATCTGCCAGCGATCTTCCAAATGCTGATGGCATGCGCGCAGCGGTTGGCAACCCGCAAGGAGTCGGTCTTCCGGGTTCCGACCTGCACGGGCCCGAAATCGAGGGGCCCGGCCTCCAGGCAGGAGGGCGGAGGGAGGTAATGTCGATGCTCTTCCGGACGGCGGCGCTCTTGCGGATGCGCCGAAACCAAGGTCGCGAACAAGGGAATGAGGGCGAAGGCCCGGCGCAAGCGCGCGGAAGGGCGAGGTGAGGCGAACATAGGAACTCCTTTGGTGGGCGGACGGATCTCCTGTCGGGGCTGGAACGCGAATCTCCCTTGCAGCGGGAATTTTTTTCGGTCCGGCCGCGCTAGGGGAATAAAATTTTTTATGGTCGCGCGCGCTACGGCCCGGTTTTCCCGCGCTCTTCGCCTGTCTAGAGCGGGCGCTTGCGGAATGCGACACCCCAGGCCCGCCGCGCGTCCAAGCAAGAATGGCCCCGGGGTATCTTGCGTGTTACCATGGCGGGGGAATCCCGGACTCCCCATTCGCGATCCGTTTTCCGTCCTTCCTGCGAGGACTCCGGGCCATCCGGCTTCGAATTCCGGCCTTTTAATGTGGCTTAGCTCACAGATCCGCAAGTTTGGGCCAACCAGCAATGGAATTGGTTATCGCTTCTTCGGGGAATTGGTTATCGTTTAGCCAGCGTTTCCGCAAAAGGAGGGTGTATGCGCCGGAGAGGTTTCCTGGCGTTGATCCCGGCTCTCGGTTTCGGGATGGCCATGGCGGCATCCCCTGCCCATCGATCCCAGCCATCCGTTCAGACGGCTTTCGGGCCGTTCACGCTTAAGGTCGAGATCGAAGGCGTGACCCAAGGGGTATTCCAAAGCGTTGAGGGCCTTGCCTCCGAATCGGAGGTGGTTTCCGGAGAGGAATACGGGGCGCCTGCTTGGATACCCGGCCCCTCGCAAGGGTCCCGCCTTATCCTGCGCCGTCCTTATGATCCGACCTTGAGCGGGCTATGGCGTTGGCGGCAATCGGTGATCGATGGCGACGCGCAAAAACGGGATGGCCACATATTCGTTTTCGATGCGGGCGGCAAGCTCGTTGCGCATTGGGTTTTCCGCAAAGGTTGGCCCAGCCGCTGGGAAGTGCCGAAATTGGAAGCCGGCGTACCCAATGCGGCCGAAGAGGTGGTGGAGATCGTGCACCAAGGCCTGAGCTTGGAAAGCCAGTAGCCGCCGTCAGGCCGGTTTCGCGGCGGCTCCAGGAAGCCCGCCGCGGGATTCCGCGACGGGACTCCCTCACATGCGGTCTAAGGCGAAGTCACTTGCAGCGTGGCGGGAATGTAGATCGGCGTACTGCCATCGTTGGTGAATATTTCCACCGTGCCATAGTTCTTTCCCGGCGCCAATGGGTAGGTATGCCCAACGGGCAGAATCATTCCGCGGGTCTCGCCGGGCGCCAGGGTGAGGACGAGTGAATGGTTCGAGACGGGATTCCTGAGCCAGTTATGGGTTCCCTGCGTTTGATCGATGATGTTGAGGATCAATTGGAACAGGCCGTTGTATCCGGAAAAGTCCGGTTCGTAGGGAAACAGGTTGATATAGTACACGGGCTTAGCGCAGTTGTAGGCCGCCGCGATATTCCCGTCCTCCAGGTAACCCAAGGCTTCGCCCTTTCCCTGCACGGTTTTCACCGCTTGGATGGAATGGCTTTCGAACCAATCCACGCTTTGGGTGAGGGGGTTATCGATGAAGTACCGGGTGGATATATCCGTGTATGGGTCGCTGGGAGACTGGGGGACGGGCGCATAATCCGGTCCGACGATCCGGCCGCCGAGGGAAAGATGGTAGCCGGAAAGATTGTTCAAGGCCATGTGCATGAGGATGACGGGACGGCCCCGGTCGACATAGTCGGCCAGCACGTTGCCGGCGGAATCCGGATCGGCCCAGTTGCCGCCGCTGGAGACGACCACCATATCGTAGTCGAGCAGCTCCTGCAGGGAAGGCGTCCTTTGCTCGCCCGACCGGATGGTAAGTTTGGACACCTTCGGAAGCGCTCCCAGGTAATCCGTGAAGGAGTTGGTGCCGTCATCCCCGTTCGCGGTCGTGAAGTAGTAGATGGACAGGCCTTTCGCGGCGGAATCGCCTCCGGTTCCCGGAGCTTCGACCCAAGTCGCCGCGAAAATCTCCATGGGGGACTGCCCATGATTGGTCAAGCTGACGATTCTGCCCGCCAAATGCCCTGCCGGAAGGGTTTCGTCGATGCGGGATGGGGAAACCTCCAGGTTACCCGAGCGGACCGCGGCCGCCACGCCCGTTCCCCGCAAGGCGATGCGCAAGGTGCGCGACGGGTTGGACGTGCCGACCCGTAACTCCCCCGATACCTTCGCCGTATCCCCCGGGGCAAAGCGAACCTGCACGTTGCGGGCGCCGAGGGCGGATATCCGGAGGGACGCGGCGTCGGCGACCGAGAACGCCCGCGGCGAGGCGGCCAAATACGTTATCGTGACGGGAAACCGGCAGGTGTTGCGCAGGGAGACCGTGCGCCCGGCCGTCCCGCCGGCCGGGACAGGGCCGAAGTCGACCGCGGCGGGTGAAGCGGTCAAGCAGGCGGTCAGCGCGGATTGCGCCTGGACGGGGCGGGAGAGCGCCAGCGGCGCGGCGAGAAGGCAGAGGCCGACGCCCGCGAAGGCCCGGCGGCGTAAAGGGATGAACACCGGGGGACATTGCATCTAAGCCGCCATGTCCGGGAAAAGAAAAGCCCGCCCGGAGGAACCGGACGGGCTTCACGAGTCGGAGGGGACGGCCGGGCGGCCTGCCCGTTTACTTGCCTTGGAAGTAGGCGCGGACGCCTTCGTTGCTGCCCTTCATGGCCTTCTTGCCCTTGGTCCAACCCGCGGGGCAGACTTCGCCATGCTGTTCGTTGTACTGCACGGCGTCGACGAGGCGCAACGCCTCTTCCACCGAACGGCCGATGGGGCGATGGCTGATGTTCTGGGCCATGACCTTGCCATCCTTGTTGATGATGAAGGTTGCGCGGTAGGTGATGCCGGCCGCTTCGTCCAGCACGTCGTAATCGCGCGAGATGGACTTGGTGATGTCGGCGACTATGGGATAGGTCACGCCTTGGATGCCGCCATCGTTCTTGGGCGTGCGCAGCCAGGCCTGATGGCTGTTCACCGAATCCACGGAAACGCCGATGACCTGGACGTTGCGGGATTCGAATTCGCCCAACGCGTCCTGGAAGGCGTGGATTTCGGTGGGGCAGACGAAGGTGAAGTCCAGGGGATAGAAGAAGAGGACCACGTACTTCTTGCCTTTGTAATCGGACAGATTGATTTCTTTGCTCTCGTTCGGCCCTACGGCGGCGGCGGCTTTGAAATCGGGGGCTTGCTTATTGACGAGGACGGCCATTGCGAGTCTCCTGGAAGATTGGTTTTTGAACTGGGTTAATATAAAAATCGGGCCCGGGAATGAAAGTTTCTCGCGGCCACAGGGCTATGGGGCCCCATCGCGTTAGGGACCCGTTCGTATTTCCAGATGGTTACGTCCCGGTGCCCTGGACCGGACCTGGGCTTTCCATCCGGAGAGCTCGAGTTGCCGCGCGACGGCGACCAAGGCTTCGGGATAGGCGAAAGGTTCCCAAAGCAGAATGCGTCCTTCCGGCGCGAGGTAGGGCTTCCAAGCCGCCAGCTTGTAGGCGAAGCCGTATCGCTGTTCCAAAAGGCCGGGTAATTCTTCCGGCGTCGCGCCCTCCGGGCGTAAAAGCGTTCCGTCATCGTCCGAGTTGATTTCCCCCAAGCTGTCTACGCAGAGGATCACGTCGAATCGGGAGTCGGGACTTGAGGGCGGGGGATGGGGGAGGAGGGACAAACCCTGGGCGGCCAGCTCATCGCGGACGGCGGGGACGGGATCGTAAACGACATAGTTCCGGGGCGCGCGATGGCGAAGCAGGGCGGCGGCCACGAAGCCTCCGCCGGCCCCGACGTCCAAGATGGAAGCGCCTGCGGGGATTTCCGCGAGCGCGTCCGATAACACGGCCGCTAGGCGGGCGAAACGGTAGCCGTTCACCTCGCGATACACTCCCAAGGCGAAGACGGTTCCGTAGAAACGCGTGAGGGTGGATTCGCTGCGGTAGGCGACGAAGTTCTTATGGGCGCGGGTGAATCGCTCCATGTCCGCGGGGGAAAGCTTGGCTTTGATGGCGGCCAGGGAGTCCTTCCAGGCCAAAGGCGCGAGGCCTTGCCGGAGCAGTTCCGCCCGCGCATCGAAATCATCTGGACTACCGGTATCTTCCGGCATCGCCTGCTTTCCGGAACACGCTTTGCTGGTGCCCTAACCCATGACAGTTTAGTTTAAAATGGCGTCGGATTGCCGACCGGAACGGCAAGCGAATGCCAGAGCCTGACAATTATTGCGCTGATTGCGTACGGTGCCTATGCTAAGATCCACCGGGATGCTGACAATTGTTCTAAATTTGCCAACCACGGGAATCCCATGCTGAAGACGAAAGCGAAAACCCCCGCCGAAACCAACAACGGAAAAGCCGAAGCCCCCGACGCGGATACGTTGCAGAGGGCCAAGGAAGTTTTCCAGGCGGCCTTCTTCCGCCACTTGCAACTTTCCCTCGGCAAAGACAAGTATTCGGCCACGGCCTATGATCGCTACCTGGCGGTGGCCTACGCCGTCCGCGACAAGCTGATCGAGCGTTGGATCCAGACCCAGCATACCTACTATCGCCAGGACGTGAAGAGCATCTATTACCTGTCGATGGAATTCCTGATGGGCCGCGCCCTCGGCAACGCTATCCTCAATCTGGGCATGGAAGAGGTGGTCGAGAAGGCCATCTATGATCTCAGCTTGGACATGGAAGAGATCCGCAATATGGAATTGGAAGCGGGACTCGGGAACGGGGGCCTCGGCCGCCTGGCCGCTTGCTTCCTCGATTCCATGGCGACCTTGCAGCTTCCGGCTTACGGGTACGGCATCCGTTACGATTACGGGATGTTCCACCAGACCATCAAGAACGGCTTCCAGCACGAGAACCCGGACAATTGGCTGCGCCTGACCAATCCCTGGGAAATCGCCCGGCCCGAATATACGGTCACCATCCAATTCAAGGGCCGCGTGGTCACGCGCAAGAATCCCCACGGCAACGTCGTCTTCGAATGGGTGGACACGGAAGACGTGTTGGCCTGCCCTTACGATACGCCCATCCCCGGCTACGGCAACAACACCGTCAACACCTTGCGGCTGTGGTCGGCGAAGTCGGCGGACGAGTTCGGCCTGCATTACTTCAACAGCGGCGACTACCTGGAGGCCAGCAAGGATATCGCCTTGGCCGAGAGCATCTCCAAGGTGCTCTACCCCAACGACACGTCCATGAACGGGAAGGAGCTGCGCCTCAAGCAGCAGTACTTCCTCTGCGCCTCTACCCTGAGCGACATCATCCGCCGCCATAAGAAATACCATAAGGATTGCAGCCGCCTGGCCGAGAAGGTCAGCCTGCAATTGAACGATACCCATCCCACCATCGCCATCCCCGAGCTGATGCGCATCCTGGTGGACTTGGAAGGCTATTCCTGGGAACAGGCTTGGGAAACCACCACCGAGGTTTTCGCCTACACCAACCATACGCTCTTGCCCGAGGCCCTGGAGAAGTGGTCGGTCGACTTGATGGGCCGATTGCTGCCACGCCATTTGCAGATCATCTTCGAGATCAATTACCGCTTCCTGAAGCAAGTCTCCTGGAAGTATCCCGGGGACGTGGAGCGCCTCAAGCGCATGTCCCTCATCGAGGAGGGCGAGAACCGCTCCGTGCGCATGGCTTACCTGGCCATCGTGGGCTCGCATTCGGTGAACGGCGTGGCGCAGTTGCATACCGATCTGCTGGAACGGCTGGTCGTGAAGGACTTCTACGATCTCTCGCCGACCAAGTTCAACAACAAGACCAACGGCATCACCCCGCGGCGTTGGCTGAAGAAGGCCAATAAGGGCCTGGCCGCGCTCATCTCCGAGGCCATCGGCGACGGTTGGGTGAAGGATTTCTCCCTGATCCGCAAACTGGAGCCTTTCGCCCAGGACGACGCCTTCGTGAAGAGATGGCAAGCGGTGAAGCTGGAGAACAAGAAGCGCCTGGCGGATCACGTGGGCAACGTCAAGGACGTCGTCATCAGCCCCGACACGCTTTTCGACGTGCAGGTAAAGCGCATCCACGAGTACAAGCGCCAGCTGCTGATGGTGCTGCATATCATCCACTTGTACAACGAAGTCAAGGCGGGCCGGGCCCGGGACATGGTGCCGCGCACCTTCATCTTCGGGGGCAAGGCCGCTCCGGGCTACTTCATCGCCAAGCTCATCATCAAATTGATCAACTCCGTCGGGGACGTGGTGAACGCGGATCCGGATACCCGCGGCCTCCTCAACGTGCTGTTCCTGGAGGACTACCGCGTCTCCTTGGCCGAGAAGATCTTCCCGGCCAGCGATCTTTCCGAGCAGATTTCCACCGCGGGCAAGGAAGCCAGCGGCACGGGCAACATGAAGTTCAGCATCAATGGCGCCCTCACCATCGGCACCTTGGACGGGGCCAATATCGAGATCCGCGAGGAAGTAGGGGCCGAGAACTTCTTCCTGTTCGGCCTCACCGCCGAGCAGGTGATGGCCCGCAAGGCGGCCGGTTACAATCCCCTCGAGTCTGATGGCCGTGATGGAACTGTTCCGCACCGGCTACTTCTGCCCGGAGGAGCCCGCCCTCTTCAATCCCCTCATCGATAACCTCATCTTCAAGGATGAGTACATGCTGATGGCGGACTTCGGCGAGTACGTGGCTTGCCAGCAGAAGGTTTCGGAACTCTACCGCGATTACGGGAAGTGGACGCGCATGGCCATCCTGAACGTGGCGCGGATGGGCAAGTTCTCCTCGGATCGCACCATCCTGGAATACAACCGGGATATCTGGCATGCGGCCCCGGTGCCCGTCGAGATCGGCGAGTGGCGCGCGGACGAGGTTAATGGCGGAGAAACGGCGCGCCCTGGCGCGTCCGTAAAATCGGAATGAAACCGGAGGGCCTCGGGGCAGCGTGAAAGATTTCATCATCATCAGTAACGTCTCCGACGACCCTTTCGCCATCGATATCGGCCACATGTGCGGCCAACCCGAGGAAATCTCGGACATCATCTCGCTCAAGGTCTACGCCAATACCGAATTCTGCCCCCGCTTCATCAGCGATGAACGGGATCTAAGCCGCATCGGCGGGCAATTGCTGGGCAAGACCATCATCATCTGCTCGGCGGCCACCAACCATACCCGCGGCTCCCTGGCCGTCCGCAACCTGATCCTGGCACGCGCGGCCAAGGACAATGGCGCCCGGCGTGTGATCCTCGTCGAACCGGATCTTTACTTCAGCGCCCAGGATCGCGGGCCTCATCGGGGCCCGGACGAACAGAGCCGAACCGTCGAGGATTTGAAAAAGTTCGACGGCCAGCCCTTCACCGCGCGCCTGTACGCCGAGCTGCTCAAGATCGCCGGCGTGGACGTGGTGGTGACGGTCCACAACCATTCCGCCAAGGTGCAGAAACTTTTCTCCTACCTGTTCAACGGCGAATTCCATAACCTGCTGCCCGCCGAGCTTTACGCCGATTACATCCGCTACAGCGATTTGGTGGTTACGGGCAAGGACGGGGATAACCTGGTCCTGTGCGCGCCCGACCACGGCGCCGAACCGTTCATGCGGGCCGTCTACGATACCCTCGGCTTGCCTAAGACCTCGCGCATCATCATGGAAAAAAGCCGGGACGGCGAGCGCAAGGTGACCATGAACGTGAGCAAGGAATCGGACCTCACCTTGGAGCAGATCGAAGGCAAGGACGTGATCGTTCTCGACGACATGGTGCGCACCGGTTCCACCATCGTCGAATGTTGCCGCCTGCTCCGCCAGGGCAAGCCGAACCGGGTTTGCTTCGGCGTGACCCACTTCATCTCCAGCGCCGAGGCCCGGGAAAACCTGAACTCGCCGCATATCGACGAGATCCTGACCCTCAACACCATTCCCGCCATCCTCAACCGCGATTCGCAAGGGCGCCTGCGTAAGAAGCTGGTCGTGCTCAAAATCGAGAAATGGATAGCGCGCTTCCTGCTGCAATACATGAGCCGGGATACGGGCAAGTTCGAAAAGGATTTCTACTCGGTCGACATGTCCTCGAAAAACCCGCGCTGGCGCCCGCCCAACCGCTACTGAGATGTCCACCTCCGCGATCCCCAAACCGGGCCCGGCCGAAGGCAAGGAGAAGATCTTCGTCTTTTCCCACCGCGGCGCCTTGGGCGATTTCATCATGACCTGGCCGGCTCTGGTCACCCTGCGCTGGAAATTTTCCGACCACCGCTTCGTAGGGCTGGGCAAGCTCCCGTATCTGAAGCTCGCGGCGGACATGGGCCTGGTGGACGACGTCTACGATTGCGAAGCCCAGGAGTTCCTGTCATTCTACTCCGGCGATATGCTGCCGCGGGCCCTGGACGGAATCACCTCGGCCCTGCTCTGGATGGAGGAAGAGCCCAAGCTCCGGACCCTCTTGCATCAGAGATGCTCCGGCCCTTTCCATATCCATCCGCCTTTCCCGGCTTCGGGCCAGGAACATGCGATGGATCATCATCTCCAATGCCTGCCTTACTTTTCTCTTCCCGCCGTGCCCGAGGAGGATTTGTACTTCCCGCTCACCACCACGCGGCAGGGGTACGCGATCATCCATCCGGGTTCCGGCAGCAAGGAGAAGAATTACGATCCCGAGTTCTACGCCTTCCTGGCGAATGAACTCAAGAGCCGGCGATATCCCGATACGCGCATCGTTCTCGGCCCGGCCGAACGCGAGCTGAAACCCCTGTTCGCGTCGCGCTTTCCCGTGATCGAGCCGGAAGATCCGCTAGAGCTGGCCCACTTGCTTTCCGGCGCCAACCTGTTCGTCGGGAACGACAGCGGCGTGAGCCATCTGGCCGCCGTGCTCGGGACCAAGACCTTGGCCTTGTTCAAAGGGCAGAACTACGTGCAATGGGGCGTGCGCGGGAAGGACGCCCATAACCTGGAAGCCGCGAGCGAGGCCCAGGCGATGACGCGGATCCAGAAGGCCTTGCAAGGGTGAAGAGAGGGTAAAGGGTACAGGGTTAAGGGTACAGGGATTTTTTCAGGCTGAATAGGATCTTTCCGACCTCTTCAGCCTCTTTGTAAGCGGTTTTGATTTGGTCCCGGGATACGAGATCCAGCTTTACCGCCAAGATCAGCAATGTTTGCAATTCAGCTAGAGAGCCACAAGCGATTGCGAGGAATTGGAGATACTCCTTCCGGTACTGCCGAGCGTAACCCTCCGCAATATTAGCGGGTATTGAAACCGCCGCTCTCCTGATTTGCGAGGAAAGCTCAAAGCGCTCTTCAATGGGGAGACTTCGTGCGACGAGATACGCAGCTCGAGCCAAATCAACCCCTCTCCTCCAAGCAGTCAAATCCCGGTAGGAATTCAATTTCGGCATTACATCCCCCCTTACCTAAACCCTTTACCCTTTACCCTTTACCCTTTACCCTAATCCCTTCTTCACTCCCAAGGTTCAATCCTCCTTACTCCCCATTCGCCCAATTCGAAGGCGATCGTCCCTTCCCGGTCCGTCCGCAAGATGCGCGCGTCGTCCCCCGACGCTTCGTCGCCCGACGCGCCGTCTTCCATCACCCATCGCAAATCCGCCAACGCTTCCGCATGGGGATGGCCGTAAACCGAGCTATCGCAGGAGATGACCGCCCAGCGCGGATGCACCGCTTCGATGAAGCCCAGCCCGCTGGAGGTTCGGCTCCCGTGGTGCGCCACTTTCAGGATATCCGCCGCGAGATCGGGGTGATCCGAAAGGATGATTCGTTCGACAGGGTCCTCGATATCCCCCGTCAGGAGGATGCGCATCCCCGCGCTCTCCACGCGCAGTACCGTGGAAAGATCGTTTCCCGAATACGTGGCGCGGGGAGCCGGCCATAGGGCCCGCACCCGCACCGCGTCCCAAAGCAAGGTATCGCCCTCGAAGAGGGTTGCCTTATCCGCCCCGGAGACGTCCAATGCGCGCATCGCCTCCAACCAGGCCGAATCCGATCGGGTCCCTTCGGGCAAAAACACCTTTTTCACGGGGAAGGCATGCAGCACCGCGGGCAGGGCGCCGAAGTGATCCAGGTCCGTATGGGAAAGGACGATGGCTTGCAAGGTGTCCGCCCGGACATGTCTGAGAAACGCGATCAAGGCCCGCTCATCGTTCCCGACGTCATTCAAGTACCATTTGCCTTCGGGAGTCCGCAGGGCGCAGGCATCCCCCTGTCCAACGTCCACGAAAAAAACGCGCAGGCCGGGGGCCTCTTTTTCGGGGACCGCCCAGGGCGAACAGGCGAGGAAAATGCCCGTGCACGGGGCCAGGAATAGAACGACAATTCTAGGGATGGGGATAAACATTTGCTACCTTCCCGGACCAATGGCTTCGGCCGCCGCGAATGAAATAATCATCCACGCCGTCGGAGGTCGTGCTCAGCCGCACACCGGTGCCTGACGGACCGGGCGGCAGCGCCGAGAATCATGGAATACGGTCGTTATAGGATCCTCAGTCAGTTGGGCCAAGGCGGCATGGCCACGGTCTATCTCGCCGAAGATCCCCTCCTGCAACGCCTGGTCGCGATCAAGGTGATCCAGGCCCATCTGTCTTCCAACTCCGGCTTGATGGAACGCTTCACGGTCGAAGCCAAGACCATCGCCTCCTTGCGGCACATCAACATCGTCGAAGTGTTCGATTTCGGGATCCAGGACGATCAGCAATTCCTGGTGATGGAATACATCGACGGCCAGAATCTGCAAGCCATCTGCGGGGCCTTGCTTGGGCGGTCCATGCCCAATACCGTCGCGGCGGCCATCATCTGCCAAGCCGCCGAGGGCCTCACTTCCGCCGAGAAGCACGGCGTGGTCCATCGGGACATCAAGCCCGAGAACCTCATGTTCAACTCCGAAGGCACCTTGAAGATCGCCGACTTCGGCATCGCCCATATCGCTGACGAAGGATCGCGCACCCAAACCGGCGCCGTGCTGGGTTCCCCGAACTTCATGTCGCCGGAGCAGATCGAAGGCCTTCGGCCCACCAACAAGACCGATATTTTTTCCCTGGGCGGGGTGTTCTACTACATCCTCACCGGCAAGCTCCCCTTCACCGGCCCCAGCATCCCGGTGACCATGCGCAATATCTGCGAGCGGCCGCATCCGCCCATCGTCGAAAGCAATCCGCAGGCCGATCCGTTCCTGATTAAGCTCGTGGACGTGCTTTTGCAGAAGCGCCCCGAAGCCCGCGGCGACGGGGCCCGCTGGCTCGCCAACCAGTTGCGCGCCTATCTCGGCTCGCAGGGCATCGTCGATATCGTGGATTACGTGAAGACTTTCATCCAGTCCTTAGGGTTGGTCGGCGGCGGGCATACCCTGGTCGAAGGCGGCCTCACCAAGCAGACCCTACGGCCCACGCGGTCGGGCGGATCTTCGGTAGGGGGCTTTCCGCCTTCGCAGCTCATCAAAGGCGGCGCCACCCCGACCGGGAGCAACACGTATTCCCGGTCCATGGCCGATCCCGCGGAATTCCAGACCCAAGCGACTACCGGGGCGATGGGACCCTCGTCGCGCAGTCCCTTGGTTTGGATCGGGGTCCTGCTTTCCTTATGCGTTTTGGTCCTGGCGGGCGCCATCATCTGGTCGCGAATGCCGCATGACGACACGAGCCTTAAGACGGCCTCGGTTAAGCATACAACCAAGGGGGTTACCCCGACTCCGGTAACGCCAACAAAAGTGCCCGAGACGACCAATCCCGTGCCTTCCACGACAGGGAATCCGACCGCATTCACTTCGGATACCCAGCCCGTTAACCCCATCCCGACTCCCCAATCCCACATCGGAACGATGGAGCCGGCAAATCCGGTCCATTACGGCGGCAAGGTACCGGTAAGGCCGCGCCATACCGGGCGGGAAAACATCGAACTCCATCATACCGTGGCTACGCATAATCCGGAGCCCCGTCCGGTTCCGGCCCCGGCGCCTGTCCACGAGCCGGAAGCCGCCCAGACCGGATTCGTCCTCATCAAGTCGGCCCCGCCCTTCGCGGCGTTGACCATCAATGGTAAACCGCAAGGCGAGACCCCCATGAACGCTTATCTCGAAGTGCCCGTGGGCAAATGCCATATCGAGATCGTCCATCGGCTAAGCCCCCCCTTCGATACGACCATCATGGTCAGTCCGGGTTTCCGCCGCGAATTCAAATTCAAGCTGGATCGATAGGCCGGAATGCCCCCTCGCCGATCGCGGGGATTCCTCGGTCGGATGCGCCGAAATGAGCTACTTTTAGCCCCCGAGGGGCCATTTTTCCTTACCGATGAATTAAGTTTTTAGGCTCCGTGCATGGGGCTTGCGGCCACCTCGTTTCGGGAACGCGACTTTCAACCTCAGGAGCATAAGGAAAAAATGGTGCTGAAGCGAATCCTTCCCTTGGCCATCGTCATGGCGACTTCCCCGGCATTTTCCCAGGTGCAGTTGTTCGAGGCCGAGGTTTCCGGCATTGTTCCCCACGCTGGCATCACTTGGAACTCCGGTATCACGCAATACCTCGCCGGATTCGAGTACACCATCGATGGGCGCACGACCCTGGGATTCGATTACGCGGCCCCCTTGAAGGATACCCTGACCTTTGATCCCGACTTGAAATCCTACACCGTGCATCCCTACGGCGAATTCGAATTCATCGAACCGGACAACCTGAAGACCTTCAGCTTCGCCATGCGCGTGGACTTCATCCACGAGGATACCCACGACAAGCCCAGCAGTACTCCGGCGGCGAAGCGGTACAATAGCTTTACCCGTACCTGGCTGGGGGGCGGCCCCGTTTTCGCGTTACGCATTTTCAGCAGCGAAAGGCTGGCCCTGATTCCGGCCGCCAGCTACGAAGCCTATTACGTCACCTGGCGCAAGGACTTCCTGGACCCCGCCACCAACGGCAATAGCGGAACCTTCAAGGAAGACAACAATCTCTGGCACGACGTGTCCGGTTCCTGCGCCGTCCACTTCATCCTGAATGAGTTCAACGGAATCACCTTCGAACCCAAAATCGTCGCCCGCTTCGGCGACGGCCTGCAATCCTCCGACCTCCTCAACGTGTCAGCCTCGCTGGGCTACGTCCTGGCTTTCTAAGGCATTAGACCGACCGCGTTCCCGCCATCGCCTCAAGAGGATGGGTGTGACTGGGCATCGATCAAGGGCGCCGGTGACGGGCGCCTTAACGGCGCGATCGGGAGGGGTGGTGACGGGGCGGCTGGGAGGGGCGCGGGCGGCGAATTAAGGCCGTCGGCATTCTGCGCCACGCATGGGACCCTAAGCATCGGCAGGACGCGAGCCCGCTAAAAGACCAAGCACTGGATTCGCGGCCGTCGCGCGGCGCAGAATGCCGGGAGGACCGAATCCACTGGCAGGCCTTATCTGAGCCTCCCGCGCCCCTCCCAGACGCACCGGCCCCAATCATCCAGCGACGCGTCAGTTCAGCCGCACCAACTCCACCCTACGATTCCTCTGCCTCCCGATCGCCGTCCGATTATTATCGATCGGGTCCCGCGCTCCTAAGCCCCGCGCCAGGATCTGATCCGGGGGGATCCCTTTGGAAACGAGATATTTCCGCACCGCGTTGGCCCGGGCTTCCGACGAACGCATACCGTCCAATTCGGAGGCGGCCCCGTCCCAGTAGCCGCGCACTTCGACCATGACCCCGGGAATGGCGCGGATGCGTTCGGCCAAGGAATCCAACGAAACAAAGGATTCCGGCAAGAGCTTGTCGGTGTTCCCCAGGAAATGGATCGATTTCAATAAAGAGCGCTTTTCCAGCGGCGCCGCGCCGCTCCCGCCTTTGCCTGGGGCTTCGTCGGGGCAGCCGTCCCCGTCCTCGAAGCCGTTATAGGTTTCCGGCTCGTTCGGGCATTTATCGTTGAGGTCCGGGATCTTGTCGTTGTCATTGTCCGGATCGGGACAGCCGTCGGCATCCTCGAAATTGTCCTTGTCCTCGGGAAGGTTCGGGCACTTATCCACCGCATCGGGCACGCCATCCTTATCGTTATCGAGATCGGGGCAACCGTCGTAATCCTCGAAGCCGTCCATGTCCTCCGGCTCATTAGGGCATTTGTCCTGCAAGTCCGGGATGCCATCCTTGTCGTTGTCGGGCTCCGGGCAGCCATCCTCGTCCTGGAAGCCGTCCTTGTCTTCAGGTTGGTTGGGGCACTTATACAAGGCATCCGGGACGCCGTCCTGATCGTTGTCCGGATCGGGACAGCCATCCGCGTCCTGGAAGCCGTCCTTATCCTCCGGCTCGTTGGGGCAGGTATCCTCCTTGTCGGGAATCCCGTCATGATCGGCGTCCTCGGCGACGAAGGCCCCGCTCCAGCCTATGTTGGCGGCCAAGCCCCAGCGCGGTTGAAAGCGGGCCGCGAAGGCGTAGACGCCGTAATTCGCCGGAAGGGCATAGCGGCGGAAGGGCCGCGCGGAGGGAAGGCTTTTCTGGAGGTTCACGGAAAAGAAGATGCCGTCGTCCCCGCGGGAAGAGAATCCGGCGAAGGCGTAGGAATATTCCTTCCCGATGGCGTCCAAGCCTTTCATCTCCGAGGTACGGGTCTCGGATTGGGCGCCTCCTAGGAAGGACAGATAGGGTAGGGGTACCCATTCCAGATCTCCGCCCAGCAGGAAACGTTCGCGCGCTCCCGGCAACCCCGAGTTCGCGAAGCCGGCGTTCAGTGAGGATCGGAAAGGCAGCGGCATAGGCTCAATGCGGGTAAGGTCGAGGGTGAGCAGGGCGCGCGCCGACCAGCCGAAGCCATAGGTGGAAAAGAAGCGGGGGGGAGCCACGGTGGAATCATCGGGCATTTCCGCGAAGGACTTGGGCAGGAAGCCTTTTCCGTTTTTCGAGGGAAAGGTCAAGCCCGCCAGCAAGGCTCCATCGAGGACGTGATCGCCGACGAAAGCATATCCCCCTTTAACGGAGAGGAGGGGATCTCCCAGGCCGGAGCCGGATAGTTCCTTGGCCTCGGTATCGGTGATGAAATCCCCGTAGTACGGGATGCTGAGGCCGACGTCGAAATGGCTGCCGATGCCCATGGCGAAGTTGAGCCGGATGGCGGCGCTTTGCATGTCCTGGACCTGGTTGCTGTCGAGGAAACCGGTATAGAGTTGCTTGAGGAAGATGTTATCCCGCACCATGGATTCGTCCTCGTGCCCGGTGGCGCTGGCCGAAGCGTACAGGGCCAGATGCCCCAAAGGGCGCGCGGAGGGGATGAACAATTCGCCGGGGAGCCCTTCGAGGGTGGCTGCGCATGCGGCGGAGGCGCAGACGAGGACGGAAAGCCTTAAGAAATTGACCTTTTTCATACACCTATTTCGGACGGCCTGCGGCATGGGTCCCGGGGCGTTCGGAGGCCGATGGCGCCTGCAAAGTTACTAATAACGTTTCCATTCCAAAGTTTTCCGGCCTTGCCGGAAAGACAGGTTCGAGTTGAAAGTCCTTCGCCGATTAGGATATCATGGTTGGGACCGGCCCGCACGGGCAACCTGAAGGTCTATAGCCGGCGCGGAGAAGGCATGAGCAAAAGCCTCGAACAAAAAAAGATTGAACAGATCGAGAACCTTCCGACCCTTCCGGAGGTCGCGAACAAACTCCTCAAGATCATCAACGATCCCACCACCACGGCGGTAGACGTCGCCAACCTGATTTCCCGGGACTTAAGCCTCACTTCGAAGGTGCTGCGCTTGGCCAACTCCGCCTTTTACGGCATCCCCCGTACCGTTACCACCGTCCAGAACGCCGTCGTGATCCTGGGCCTCAAGGTGATCAACACCATGGTGTTCAGCATTACCGTGGTGAAGATGTTCCCCGGCGACGGTCGCAATGAACTGTTCAGCCGCAAGAAATTCTGGGCCCATTCGCTGGCCTGCGCCGTATTATCGCGCCAGCTGGCCCTGCGCATGCGCAAGTTCACGCTCTTCGATCCCGAGGAATGCTTTTGCGCCGGGCTTATCCACGACATCGGCCGCATCGTGCTGGATCAATACTTCCACGAGAATTTCATCAAGGCGATCAAGACCTCGGTCGAGAAGAAGACTTCCTTGCTCGAGGCGGAGATAGGCGTGTTCGGTTTCAGCCATCAAGACGTCGGGGATTGGCTGACTTCGCGCTGGGAACTCCCGCAGGACATCCGCATCCCCATCGTGTACCACCATAATCCCGCCAAGACCGAGTACGCCCGGGAGATCACCACCTTGGTGCACTTGGCCGACAGCATGTGCTTCGACATCGGCTTCAATCTACCCGGCCTGGAAATCCGCCCCCCGCTCGACACCGCCCTCATCGCCCAATTGGGTTTCACTCCCGAGGATTTGGACGCCGTAAAGGGATCCGCCCACGAGGAGATCGAGAAATTCCACTCCGCCTTCGAGATTTGATCGGTTTATAGACATTCGAGAAGGCGCTCCTTCGAGATTTGACCGAACGGTTTGCCTACGAGAAGGCGCGCCTTCGAGATTTGATCGGTTTATAGACCTTCGAGAAGGCGCTCCTTCGTGATTTGACGGAAGCGCTTTCCATCGGGAAACCGTTTCCCGACCCCGCAGCTTAAGTACCTTTGGCCAAGCCCGTCCTACCACGGCGGCTTCCAGGGGTTCGGATTTGATTCTTCTATTCGACATGCAGACCGGCGCTTCCGGGGACATGATCCTGGGCGCCCTTTTCGATCTCGGTCTCGACTTCGGGGAATGGAAACGCGGAATCGATTCTTTGCGGCTCCCCGAAATGAACATGCGCGTCGAACGCGTCGTGAAGCAGGGGCTGACCGCCGCCCATTTCCGCATCGATGCCCCCCATGAGCATGCCCATCGCGGGCTTACGGAAATCCGGGCCATCTTGGAAAGAGGCGCCTTGCCGCCGCGGTCGCTGGAACGGGCCTTGGCGGTCTTCACGCGTTTGGCGGAAGCGGAAGCGCGCATCCATGGGGTGCCGGTGGATCAAGTGCATTTCCACGAGGTGGGCGCCTTGGACGCCATCGTGGACATCGCCGGGGCCTGCCTGGGCTTCGAGATGCTGGGCATCTCCGGATTCTTCACCACCCCTTTCACCTTCGGGTCGGGCACGGTCAGATCCGCCCATGGCGAGTTGGCCGTACCCGTCCCTGCTACCTTGGCCCTCACCGAGGGCTTTCCTTCGCGCCGCACGGGACTGCCAGGGGAACTGGTCACTCCCACGGGCGCGGCCCTGATCGCGGCGCTTTCCGATCCGCTTCCCGACGGTTTCACCGCTTCCCTGGTGCGCGCGGGATACGGCGCGGGTACGCGCGATTTGCCCGGCATCGCCAACGTCCTGCGCATATGCCTGATGCGGGAGGCGGCCGCCGATGTTTCGGGTTATGCGGTGTTCCAGGTAGAATGTAATTTGGACAACATGGCCCCCGAGCTCATCGGATATACGGCTGGGCGGCTGCGGACGGCCGGTTGCAAGGACGTCTGGCAAGAGCCCATCCACATGAAGAAGGATCGCAGCGCGGTTAAGCTCTGCGCCCTTGCGGATCGCGCGGCGCTCGACGCGGCGCTGACCATCATCGCCGCCGAGACCGCCACCGGCGGGGTGCGCTGGTTCCCAGTACAACGGTTGGTAGCGGAAAAGACCATGGGCATCGTCTCGACTTCCTATGGCGAGGTGGAAGTGAAGCGGATCTCCTTTCCCGGGCGCGCGGCCTCCCGATGGTCGCCGGAATACGAGAGCTGCCGCAAACTCGCCGAAGCCAAAGGCGCTCCCTTGCAGGACGTTTACCGCGAGGCCCTCGCGCGGGCCATGGGAAAGGACCGATGATCCAACTTCCCGGCATGCACCTGGAGCAACGTAAGGGCGATCCACGCAAGCTGAAAGGCAAGCTGATCGCCTACGTCCGCGTGGAAACCGACGAGGGCGAATCGACCTCGGGCCCGGGCGATGAGGGCAACGCGAACGCCTTGGCCGCCATGGTGCGGAACGGCATCCTGGCCGTGCAGGCCAACTTCGTGGACCAGCGCAACATCCGCGACTTCTTCCGGGAAGAGTTCGGGATTTCCCTGGAGAAGGGGATCCAGGAAGTGATCGATCAAGCCAAAGAAACCGGCGGCCTGGAAGGCGCCTTGGATCCGGAGGCCGTGAAAGAGCGTTTGGACTCGATGAAGAACGCCGATTTCATCCCCATCCCGGCCAAGATCGCATTCTTCAGCAGCGAAGCGGAGATGCTCTCCGGCGACGCGGACGTCTACTATCTCGGTTCCTTCACCGTGCTCAGCCATGCCCACCTGTGCGTGAACTCCTTCCCGATCATCTACCAAGCCTATTTCCGGGAGCAGGAACATCGCGCCATGGAACGGGAGATCGCGGCCTTGCTCGGCAACATCGAGGATCCGCGCAGGGGGGAGGGCGAGAGCGCCGGGGAAACCCCGCGGCTACAGACCTATCGGGGCGATATCAAGGCCTACCTGCTCAAGGACATCATCCCCAATATGATCTATAGCCTGAGCGATCCGGCCGAATACCAGAAGGCCTTGTCCCACTTCAAGGAATTCATGGGCGATTTCGGTTATCCGGAAGACATGCAGGCCATCATCAACCTGGTCGAATCGACGCCCCAGCACGATGCCAAGGGCCTCCGGAAGTTGGAGTTGTTGGTCGCCAAGGTGGAAGCGTTGCAGAACGAGGATTACGAGAAGTTGGACGGAATCCGTAACGAATTGGGCAAGCTCGGCTAGCCGCTCGGCTCAGCAGGGATTTTTTTTCGTCCCTTCACGGGTCCAGGCCGTCTTCCCTTCCCAGTGCGGAGGCGCCGGCATAACGCTCGATCCGGCAGGCCCCGTTCTCCATGACGGCGTAGCGCATCCCGTAAAGCCACTCCCCGCTGTTCACGTAGATGCCTTCCGGAACGTCCTTTACGAAAGCCGCATGCGTATGCCCGTGCATTACGATATCGCAATCGCCGCGGGCGAGCAGGGCCCGGCCGGCGGCCTCGTATTCGTCCAGCTTACGCGGGCGGTTCCCGTGCCGGTCGCGGGAAAGCCCGCTGATGGCGTTCGCCAAACCCATGCCCCAGTCGGGATGCAATAGGCGGAACAGGAGGTTGGAAAGGGGATTCCGGAACACCTTCTTCATGATCCGATAGCGGCCATCGCTGGCCGCCAGCCCGTCCCCATGGAGCAGTAGAAGCCTTTTGCCTTGCAGTTCCACCCGGAGCTCGTCGGCATGCACCTGAAGGCCCAACTGATCTCGGAAGAAGTCGCCCAGGTTGAAGTCGTGGTTGCCCGCCAGGTAGTGGACCTCGACGCCGGAACGGGACAGGGCTTCCAGCGCCGCCAGCACCCGGAAGTGGCTTTTAGGCACGTAGCTCCGGTACTCCATCCAGAATTCGAACAAATCGCCCAGGATGAAAAGATGGGATGCCCGCGGCGCGTCTTCGCGGAGGAACCGTAACAGCCAGGTTTCCCTCTCCGCCGGCATCCCGCGGTAGCGCGCTCCCAGGTGAAGGTCGGATATGAAGTAGGCGGGCCGGGCTTGGTTCATGCTCACGGTATTTTAGCTAAATTGGATAACCAAGAGGATCCCGATGCGCCTGCAAGCGACCCCCCATAAGCTTCACCTGTTCTTCTGCACCAATACGCGCGAAAACGGGGATAAGTCCTGCGGGGATACCCCGGCTACGCGTGTCCTCGCCGACCTGCTCAAGGCGCGGTTCAAGGAGGCCAAGCTCCCCATCCGCATCACCCGCACGTCCTGCCTCGGCCCCTGCGCCCAAGGCCCCAACATCATGTGCTATCCCCAAGAGGTATGGTTCCAGGACGTCCGGGAGGAAGATGTCGATGAAATCGAGGCCCAAGTGAAGCGCATCCTCGCCTCCGCGACCGCCGGAAAGTCCGGAACCGCCGGATAGCCCGGTCATCCCGGCCCTAGCCCCGAACGCCTGACGGGAAACCGGCGGCCAAAGGTCCACGACCCCGGGCCGGCACGGCGGATGGATCAATCCTGATGGTAAATCATGCTGTCCTTGGTTTCCTTCACGAAGAGCATGCCGACTACGAAGGTTGCCAAGGCGATCACGACGGGATACCAGAGGCCGCTGAAAATATTGCCGCGGGCGGCGACGATGGAAAACGCGATGGCCGGCAGGAAACCGCCGAACCAGCCATTGCCGATATGGTAGGGCAGGCTCATCGACGTGTAGCGGATGCGGGTGGGGAACATTTCGACGAGCATGGCGGCAATCGGACCATAAACCATGGTCACGTAAATCACCAGGATGGTCAGTAGGCCCACCAGGGCGAACCATTGGCCGGAGAAGGCGTTGATGGGGTCGGCCTTGGAGGGGTAACCGGCTTTATCCAAGGCGGCCCTCAGCTCGGTCTCGAACCGGACCTTTTCCGTTTTGGCCGTAGGCGCCGCGCCGTCATAGCCGACAATGGAGGCGTCGCCCACGGTGACGGTGGCAATCGATCCGGCGGGACCTTCGACCTTGTCGTAATTGACGCCCTGGTTCGCCAGGAAAGAGCGGGAGACATCGCAAGGCGTCGTGAACTTGGCCGTACCCGTCAGGTTGAGAACCAGGTTGCAAGTGGAAGGATCCGAGACGACCTTGACGGGCGATGCGGCAATGGCGGCTTTGAGTTTCGGATTGGCGACGGCGGTGATGGCTTTGAAAATCGGGAAATATGTGAGGGCGGCGATCAGGCATCCCGCCATGATAATGGGCTTGCGGCCGATGCGATCCGAAAGCCCGCCGAAGATGACGAAGAACGGGGTTCCCAGTATGAGCGAAGCCGCGATGAGGATGTTGGCGGTGGGCGCCGCGACCTTCAGGAAAGTCTGCAGGAAATAAAGCGCATAAAATTGGCCGGTATACCAGACCACGGCCTGGCCCGCCGTGAGCCCGAAGAGCGCCAGCAGTACGATGCGCAGATTCGGCCCATGCAGGAATGATTCCTTGAGCGGGGCTTTGGAGGTTTTCCCTTCGGCTTTGATTTTCAGGAAAGCGGGCGACTCGCTGAGTTTAACGCGGATCCACACCGAGATGACCAGCAGGATGCCCGAGAAGGCGAAGGGAATGCGCCATCCGCCCCAAGCGGCGCCGAAAGCCTTTTCGCCTTCGGGTGAGAATGTCCCGCCGCCGGAATAGTAACGCGTCGCCAGGATAACCATGAGGGCCAACATCAACCCCACCGTGGCCGTGGTTTGGATCCAGCTCGTGTACAATCCGCGGCGCCCATGCGGAGCATGCTCGGCGACATAAGTCGCGGCGCCGCCGTATTCGCCGCCCAGGGCGAGCCCCTGCAAGAGGCGGAGCGCGATGAGGCAGCAGGGGGCGAAGATCCCCCAAGCGCTATAGCTCGGCAAAAAGGTAAGCAGAAAGGTGGAGAAACCCATGATGAGGATGGTCGCCAGGAAGGTGTACTTGCGGCCGATCATATCCCCCAAGCGGCCGAAAACGATCGCGCCGAACGGGCGCACGGCGAAACCGGCGGCGAAGGTCAGCAAGGTGAAAATGTTGCGCGTGGCGGGATCGAGAGGCGCGAAGAACTGGGCGCCGATGATGGTCGTCAAGACCCCGAAAAGGTAGAAGTCGTACCACTCGAAAATCGTTCCCAGGGAAGACGCGAAAATGACTTTTCTCTCTTCTGCCGAAATGGGGCGCGTTTTGCCTGCTTTCTCTCCGGTCGAAACGGGATTGATCGTATCAGCTGTCGCCATGGTTTGCCTTTCGGATGAGAAGTGGTGAATATGTACATCCAAACCCCGTTCCGCAACATATAGAGGTGCGGGCAATTTCGAGAAGTTAAAACACGCTTGTGAAGAAAAGCATTCTCGCGTCCGGAAATGCCGGATAGGTCCGGAACCGCGGATTATCGGACTGATCTTTCTTTCTCTCCAGATTCATCGGTAGCTTCTTACCCGGTTTTCCTTCCTAGGGCGAAAATCTTGCGGTGAGAAAATCTTGTGGTGAATGGCAATGATTGGAATTATTCTTTTGCCGCTTTACCGGGCCGGCGTAAACGCCGGACGGATTTCTTAAAAGCTTCATTCCCACCAACAAGGCTCAGCCAAAGGACGGTTATGAAATCGAATTCGCTTCACGCCCTCGTTTTACTATTCGCGGTGGGCGGGGCCGTTCCGGCCGCGCATGCCCAGACGGCGGCCCCGGCCGCCGCGGAAGCCGGGCCCAATGTCGGCGTTACGCCCAAGGGCGGCGGTCTCTTCATCAAGAGCGATGACGGCCGCGCCGTCGTCCGCCTGATGGGCTACGCCCAACCGACCTTCATCGCCACCGCCGAATCCAACAAGCAGGCCTATAAGATCCCGTCTTTCTTCGTGCGCCGCGCGCGGGCGGACTTCAAGGCCGAGTACGATAGCCTATACACCCTGTTCTTCGAATACGACGGGGGGCCGGCCGCCGGCACTTCCCTCGTGGAAGGCTATGCGCAAGCCGCCCTCGTTAAGGACTACTTGAACTTCCGCATGGGTAAATACATCCAGCCTTTCAGCGCGGAGAATCTGCGTTCATCGCGGGCGTTGGAGACGGTGGAGCGCTTCCAGGCCTTGAACGCTTTAATCGGATTGCCCGCTTTCGACGCCAAGATCGGGGCCATGTTCTTCGGGACCTTGGATCCGGCGAAGCAGGTCAAATACTTCCTCGGCGTGAACAACGGGGGGACGGGCACGGCCGGAACCGGCGGCGACGTACGCGACAACAATTGGCAGAAGGATTGCATCGCCCGTTTCGAATATTCTTCCGGCAAGACCCTTCGCGTCGGCGTGGCGGGGGACTATGATAAGGAGAAGGGCCAAACGCTCAGCGTGAAGAGTTATTCCGGCGCCGTCTTCGATAGCCTGCACGTGTATGGCACCCGCATCGGCGTGGACGTGGACCTCCACTCCCAGCTCAACAACCTGGGATTGGAAGCCGAATGGCTTTGGGCCGATTTCTCGGACACCGGCGCGAGCATGAATGGCGGTTATGTCCAAGCGGGATATTGGGTGAAGGGAAGCGAGGCTGAAGGCGGTATGGAACCCTTGCTGCGGCTGGAATACACGCATGTGTCAGCCGATCATCCTATCGGACCAGTATCCGGTGACGTCGATGGCGCTACCTTGATGGCGGCCACCTTGGGCGTCAATTGGTGGATGAACGGATGGACGCGTTGGCAGTTCAACTTGATCGAGGAAACGACATCGAAGAAGGGGAATGGCACCTACGCCGCCGCCGACGATGGCCGCTTCCTTCCGACCCTGTTCGCCCAGTTCCAGATCAAGTTCTAAGACCGGGGCAATCCCCTTCCGCCGCGCGAGCTTGGCCGCCAGTCAGGCCCGCGCGGTTTCCGCTTCCGCCATCAACTCGCTGCAGGCCGGCGTGGCGCACCACGCCCGCGCCTCCAGGGCCTTGAACTTGGCCGCGAATTCGGCGCCCACGTCCCAATCCCAGGCCTCCATGGCGGGTTTGCCGTCTGTCGCGATGCGCAGGCAAAAGGCATGCAGCAGATGGCGCCGGGCTCCCAGGGCCGCGTAATCGGCCTCGTCCAGTTCCGCGTCCAGCCGTTTCATATATGCGCGGCCGCCGTCGGCGTAAATCTTGTCTCCCACGATGGGACAGCCGAGATGGGCGAGATGCGCCCGCAACTGATGCTTGCGGCCCGTGATGGGTGCGAGGGCCACCAAGCCCATGCCGTCCCGCTCTGCGATTACGCGGTACAAGGTCAGGGACGGCCTCCCGCCGGCTTGCACGTGCATTTGGCTGCGGATGGGGGAGACCGGCCCCTCTCCGTCGCGGCTCTCCCCCAAGGGAGCGTCGATGGCCCCGGAAAGGGATGGCGGTAGCCCGCGGGTTACTGCGACGTAGAGCTTGAGCCAGCGGGCACCGGGAGCGGAAGGGGCATGGGTACGGGCCGCCTCCGCGCCGCGGGCGAAAGCCATAAGCCCGCTGGTCTCGCGGTCCAGCCGGTTCAACGGGGCCCAGGCATCGTCCCCGAGTTCCTCCCGGACCAGGTTGGCCAGGGTCTGGAAAAAAATCTTCCCGGTCCGGTGTACCGGCATGCCCGCGGGTTTATGCACGAAAGCCAGTTCCGGGCCGCGCTCCAGCACGCGGAAATCCAACGGCACCTCGGGTTCCTCGTAATCCACGACGTCGAAGCGAAGGCGCATGCCCTCGCGCAAACGCTCGTCCCCGCGGGCGGGAGCGCCCTCGAGTTCGAAGCGGCCCAGGGCCAGGAGCCGATCCCATTCCCCGGGCCCATGGTAGGTGAAGCGACGCGACAGGTATTCGGCCAGATTGGCGCCGCCCGGATTGCGGATGATGGAGGTGAACGAAGAGTTGATGAGGGGCATGGATCGATTTCGCCGTTGCCGGCCTAGGCCAAAGGCTCAGCCGGGAACGAAAAAGGGGCGGCCGATGGCCGCCCCCTGGTTCCGCGCCGGAACGGGATGATCACTTGGCCGAAGCGAATTGGGCCGCTTCGGTCTTGATCTGATTGGGAGTCTGGTCCGCATCGAAGGACTTGTAGCGGATGTATTCGCCTTTCTCGTTGATCACGATCAGCAGCGGGATGGAGCCCGTACCGTAGTTCTCGCCGATGGAGCGGTCTTCATCATAGAACACCGGCATGTGCACGCTGTAGTCGCGGATGAATCCGCGGATATCGTCCTCGGTGTTGTACTTGATGGCGATGGCGATGGAGGTGAAGCCCTGGGCGTTCAGATCATCGGCCAGCTTTTGCACGTAGGGAATGGCGTGCTGGCAATGCGGGCATTTCGCGGAGAAGTAGAAGATAAGGAGCTTACGGTTCGCGAAATGGGAGAACTTGAGGTTGGCGTCCGAGATCGGCTTGGGGGTCAGCGCGAAATTGATATGGGCGCGCTTGCCCTTCTTGTCGAGCTCGAAGGTTGGCGGCGCCTCGGGAGCTTCCGGTCCCTGAACCGGACCGCGCAAGGGTTGGGCGCCCGCCAGATCGAAGGCAAGGCAGGTCAGGATGGTAGCCGTCAGGAAAACCTTGATTTGCCGCATAGGAACGCTCATCTCCTCGGATATTACCGTGTCTTTTGGACCCTAGAAAGATACCAGTCCAAGCGAACCAGGACAAGCCGGGAACATCGAACCGGATAGGATATCGCCATATCCCGTAATCCGTCCCTGGCCCCAAAAGCCGTGGAACTAGGCGCGGGATTTTTTCTAAGACATGGTGGGATATGGGATTGCGATTGTAGCGGGGTGGGGGTTATTGTATACTTATACGGTGACCAATTCCGCGATTCGCGCGTCCCGGGCCGGGACCCAGGCCTTGGGGAAAGCGTCCGTTTTCCATACGACGCGGGCTTGAAATGGAGACTCCCTTGGATTCGGGACCCCACGGCGGCGACCTCACATCCGAAGTCTATAAGCTAAGGCAGCAGAACGTCCAGCTCCAGCATTTGCTGAAGTATAAGGACGATGTGGAAATCCCCACCCTGAAGCGTCAGATGGGCCATTTCCAGCACGAGCTGCAAGCCACCAAGGCCCAGATGAGCGAGACGGCGAAGCAAGAGGACTTCATCGATCGGCGGTCGGGCATCCTCCACATCGATCGCGACATGCGCGTGGTGAAGATCAATAGCTACGCGTTGGAAATCCTCGGCACCTTGCACACCCAGGCCATCGGCCGGCCCATCAAGGAAGTGGGGGTGAACTCGCAATCCGGCCGCCCCATCTTCGGGGACATCGATTATTACCTCGAGCCCGAAGGCAGGGAGAGCGAGTGGGAGAAGGAAATCCCCATGCCCAACGGGGAGAAGCGCTACTACCACTTCCGCAGCGCCCTCATCAACGGCATCCGCCTCGTCAGCATCAGCGAGGTGACCGATCTGCGCCTCTCCGAAAGCCGCGTCAAGGCCATCATCGGCTCGTCCAAGGATGGCATCGCCTTGGTGGACGAGGGCTCGGTGATCCGTTCCACCAACGCCCGCTTCGGCAAGCTATTCGGGCTGAACTGGCGCCAGTTCGCGGGCATGCAATTCGACATCGCCGCCGAGCTGCTGCAATACCATTTCAAGGACCCGCACGAGTTCATGGCCTTTTACGGCGCCATCCAGAAAGAGCCGCAGCTGCATTCCGAAGGCCTGTTCGAAATGGTGCTGCCGCAATCGGCCGCCTTCCAGATCTACACGCGTCCGATCGTGGATGAGCAAAGCCGCCTGATTGGTCGCGTATGGTTCGTCACGGATGTCACCAATTTCAAGGAGATGGAGAAGAAGCTGGCCGCCGACGCGGCCAACCTGGAAGTCAAGGTCAACGAGCGCACCGAGGAACTGTACGTCCAGAACCAAGAACTGGTGCGCGTGCGCCAGGAGATCGAGATGGAGCTGGACATGGCCAAGCAGGTGCAGCAAGGCATGCTGCCCAAGACCTTGCCCAAGCTGGACGGGTACGAGGTGGGGGCCGCCTACGCGCCTACCGGCAAGGTTTCCGGCGACTTCTACGATTTCATCCGGTTGGACGAGGATCGCATATTCATGCTCATGACCGACGTTTCCGGGCATGGCGTCCCGGCGGCCCTGGTCACGGCGATGGCCAAGATGGCCTTCGACCGCCACGTGAAGGCGGGCCTTTCCGTCTCGGCGATCCTCATGAACGTGAACGTGGATTTATGCGCGGCCATCAATACCGATCATTACCTCACCGCATTCGCGGGCATCCTCGATCTCAACACCGGGAAGCTGACCTATAGCCGGGTATGCCATCCCTATCCGGTCATCTACCGGCACGCGGACCAGAGCCTGGAGCATTTGCAGATGCGCGGGGGCTTTTTCCTGGGCATGTTCGAGGACAATAGCTATTCCGAACAGGAGACCTTCCTGAACCCCGGCGATCTCCTCTTCGTATACACCGACGGCATCAACGAGAGCTTCAACAACAAGGATGAACTCTACGGGCGCAAGCGCCTGGACGAGGTGATCCTCCGGTTCGCCCGCCACGGAGCCCAGGAAACCATCGCCCAGGCGCAGCTCGACAAGGAGCGGTTCTCCGAAGGGCGGCAAAGCCTCGACGATATCTCGATTTTCGCCATCAAGCGGCGGGAAGCCAGGTAAGAAAGGGTATAGGGTAAAGGGTACAGGGTTAATCAAGACCAATCCAATCTGCCGCCGGGCATCGCCCTTTACCCTTTACCCTTTACCCTTTACCCTTTACCCTTTACCCTTTACCCTTTACCCTAAAACCCCCACCGGCCATCTACTATCTCCACTCCGCGAGAAAACTATCTTCTCCCCACACCCTTCGGAGGTTTCTTCCGTGAACGTTCTCGTCGTCGGCGGAGCCGGATACATAGGCTCCCATGTGGTCAAGGCCCTGTTGCGCGCGGGCGCGCGGGTTACCGTGTTCGACAACCTTTCTTCGGGCCTACGGGGCAACCTGCGGCCCGGGGCGAAGTTCCGGCATGGCGACATTCTCGATTCCCGCGCCCTGGATGAAGCTTGCGCCGGGGAGGGCGCCGCCGGTGAAGGCGCCTACGACGGGGTCATCCATCTTGCCGCCCTCAAGGCCGCGGGCGACTCCATGCTGCAACCCGAGAAATATTCCACCCATAACATAACGGGCACCTTGAACCTTTTGAACGCGGTCGCGCGCGCGGGCATCAAGCACTTCGTGTTCTCTTCCTCCGCGGCCGTCTACGGCGATCCGGTTTACCAGCCCATGGACGAAAAGCATCCGACCGTGCCCGCCAATTATTACGGCTACACCAAATTGGCCATCGAAGGATTCCTGGATTGGTACCAGCGCCTGAAGGGCGTCCGCTTCGCCGCCTTGCGCTATTTCAACGCGGCCGGTTACGATCTCGACGGGGAAATTAATGGCCTGGAGCAGAACCCCAACAACTTGTTGCCTGTCATCATGGAAGCGGCCATGGGCTGGCGGAAGGAACTCCAGGTATTCGGAAACGACTATCCGACCCGGGACGGGACCTGCATCCGCGATTATATCCATGTGGAGGATTTGGCTTCCGCCCATGTCCTGGCCTTGCAAAAGCTGATGGCGGGCACCGATCGGTTAGTGGTCAACCTGGGGACGGGCTCAGGCATCACCGTGATGGAAATGGTGAAAATGGCCGGGGAAATCTCCGGAAAACCCGTTCCCTACCGCATGGTAGGCCGCCGCGAAGGCGATCCCCCCTCCGTGACCGCATCCGCCGGCTTGGCCAAACAGCTGCTGGGATGGGAGGCGAAACACAGCGATGTAGGTACTTTATTGAGAACCACCTGGAAGGCCTATCAAGCCAATGCCAAGGAACGATTGAACTAATCGCTCCTGCATGGCCGCCGCGCGGCGAGATGGAATCCTTACCCGTGGCGAAAGGGATTGGCATGAAGGAATTCCCGGCTACCTTAGGGGATCTCAAGCGCTCGGGTTGGCGCAGCAAATCGGTCAAGGATGAATTGAGGGACAACCTGCTGGCCCGCATCCGCGGCCGGTCGGATGGCGACTTGCGGGATCCGTTGATGCCCGGCATCGTCGGATACGAAGAGACGGTGCTCAAACAATTGACGCATGCGATCCTGTCCCGGCACGACATCCTGCTCTTAGGATTACGCGGGCAAGGCAAGACCCGCATCCTGCGGCAGCTGGCGAGCTTCCTGGACGATCGCATCCCCATCGTGGCGGGCAGCGAGGTCAACGACGACCCGTACGCGCCCATCTCGCGCTACGCCCAGGAAAAGATCGCCGCCCAAGGCGACGAAACGCCCATCGAGTGGATCGGACGCGAAAGGCGCTACGGCGAGAAGCTGGCCACGCCGGACGTGTCCATGGCCGATCTTATCGGCGACATCGATCCGGTCAAGGCCTTCCACCAGAAGATCGGGTACGGCCACGAAGGCGCCATCCAGTTCGGGATCATCCCGCGCACCAACCGGGGCATCTTCGTCATCAACGAGCTTCCCGATTTGCAAGCGCGCATCCAGGTGGGCCTGCTGAACATCATGGAAGAGCGCGACATCCAGATCCGCAGCTTCCGGGTGCGCATCCCGTTGGACATCCTGATGGCCTTTTCCGCCAATCCCGAGGACTATACCAACCGGGGCAATATCATTACGCCTCTCAAGGATCGCATCGATTCGCAGATCATCACCCACTACCCGAAGAATGCCGAAGCCGCGATGGAGATCACGAAGCAAGAAGCGCGCATCCACACCTCCGGTCCGCAGCCCGTCATTTCCGACTTGATCCGCCTGGCCATCGAGCAAATCGCCTTCGAGGCCCGCGAGGACAAGGATTACGTGGACCAGAAGTCCGGCGTCTCCGCCCGCTTGCCCATCGCCGCCATGGAGCTCCTGGGGAGCGCGGTGGAATTGCGGGGCCTGCTGACCGGGGAAGATGCGCCGCGGGCCCGCCTTTCGGATCTGGAAGCGGTGGTTCCCGCCATCACCGGCAAGCTGGAGCTGGTATACGCCGGAGAGCAGGAAGGCCCGGCCAACATCGCCCGCGCCATGGTGGGCAAGGCGGTACGGACGGTTTTCCATAAGCTCTTCGCCGATCCCTACAACAAGAAGGAAAAGCAGCCTGAGGAGAATCCCTACTATCCGATCATCTCGTGGTTCGAAAAAGGCAATACCCTCACCTTGGGTGATCGCATGACGGACGCGCAATACCGGAAGGCCCTGGAGTCGGTTCCGGATATCCGCAAGGCGGCGGCGCGCGCGGCCCTGGATCCCAAGGCCCTGGAAAAGGAGAAGGCGGACGATATGCTGCACCTCGAGTTCTTGCTCGAAGGTCTGCATCTGCATTCGCGCCTGAGCAAGGAAAACCTTTCCGAAGGCTTCACTTACCGCGACATGATGTCGGACATCCTGAAGGACTGAAGATGGAGATCCGCTATGGCCAAGCCCTACCGGATCCGGAGGGCGGAGAAGGCGAAGGCCAGGACGGGGCCGACCTGGTCGATCTGTTCTCGCAGCTTTTCCTGCGGAGCAACGGCGACGCGCGGCAGGCCTTGGAGTGGCTGCGTCGCATCGCCGAACGGCAGGGCTGGCTGGGTCGCGAGCGTACCTTCGAGGACATGCTCGACGAGCTCGAAGAGAAGGGCGTCATCAAGCGCGATCACGGCGATTTCAGTATTACCCCGGCGGGAGACCGGGCGGTGCGGGAATCGGTGTTCGAAAGGGTTTTCAAGGGCTTGGGCAAGAGCTTCCGCGGCGGCCATAACACGGGTAAGCTGGGGAAGGGAGGCGAGCGGCAGGCGGAGACCCGTCCTTACGCATTCGGGGACGAGCTGGCCGATCTGGATTTTTCGGAAACCCTGAAGAATGGTTTGCGGCGGGGCGCCGAGGAGGGCGCGGGATCCTCTCTGCCGGACGCATGGTCCGGGCTACCGTCGGAGGGGCTCTCGGAAGAGGATTTCGAAGTCCATGAACGCGAGCAACTCGCCAGTTGCTCCACCGTACTGATGATCGACATCAGCCATAGCATGATCCTCTATGGCGAGGATCGCATCACCCCGGCTAAGATGGTGGCCATGTCCCTGGCCGAATTCATCAAACGCAATTACCCCCGCGATACCCTCGACGTGATCACCTTCGGCGACGAAGCCAAGGAAATCCCGGCGGACAAGATTGCCCACGTGGCGGTGGGGCCTTACCATACCAATACCTGCGACGGCCTGCGGTTGGCGCAAAACCTGTTGCGCAAACGAAAGAATTCCAACAAGCAGATATTCATGGTGACCGACGGCAAGCCCTCGGCGGTATTCGACCGGGGCCGCCTCTACCGCAATTCCTTCGGGCTCGATCCCCTGGTCTTGCAGAAGACATTCGCCGAAGGCCGCGCCTGCCGTAAGAACAAGATCCGCGTATGCACCTTCATGATCGCCAAGGATCCTTACCTGGTGGAATTCGTGGAGGAATTCAGCCAGGTATCCGGCGGGCAGGCGTTTTATACGGGCCTGGACGGACTAGGCGAATTCATCTTCGTGGACTACGCCGCCCATCGCCGCGGAAAGATCCGATAGGGCTTGGCGCCGGGGATGACCCGGCCCTATTCCTCCGCACCGGCCCGGTCCGTTACCTTTGGTTTTACTCCAAGCGTCCTAGCATCAGGTCGTTCCCGGAGGCCCTATGTCCCATCCTACCCTCACGGTCGTCATCCCCTATTACAACGAAGCCGGGTTCCTGCCGCGGACCCTGCGTTGCTTTTTATCCCAAACCCGGCTTCCCGATCAGTTGATCCTGATCGATAACGGTTCCACCGACGGGACGGAGGCCCTATGCCGGGCGGTATTGGAAGGGGCTCCCATCCGGGACATTGCGTTCTTGCGGGAGCCGCGCCCGGGAAAGACTTTCGCCTTGGCCGCGGCCGAGCCCTACGTGCGTGGGGACTTGATCGCTTTCGCCGATGCCGATATCGAGTATCCGCCGCGTTACCTGGAACACGCCGCGCGTTTGTTCGCGAAGTCCGGGCCGGAAGTGGTGGCGGTCATGGCGCTGTACTTGCATACCCCGCCCCAAGGCCCTACCGCCTTGGCGTACCGCGCCGTCATGCCGATCCTCTCCCGCTTCTTCCCCACCAAATGCCTCACCGGCGGGGGAGGGCAGGTGTTCCGCAGCGATGCTTTCCGCCGGGCCGGGGGCTTCTCCGGCTCCGCTTGGGAGCACGTGCTGCTGGATCACGAGATCATGCACCGCGTCTTCAAGCAGGGAACCTCGCGTTACCATCCGGCTTTCTGGTGCCTCCATTCCAATCGGCGCGGAAGCCGCCAGTCGGTGCGCTGGAACGTATGGGAACGCTTCCTATACCTTTACATGCCGCCCTTCGGATTGGATTGGTATTTCTACCGGTACCTGGGGCCCAAGCTGGGCCGTAGGAAAATGTCGCAGTTGAAATTGCGGGAGCAGAAATGGAACCGGACCGGGGGAGCTAACCCCTCTCCCTGATCCCGTCCGCTTTCACCGACTCGGTCCCGATGGCATCCCCGCCTTTGCATTTCACCGCGTACATCGCCTCGTCGGCGCGTTGCAGGAATTCCTTGACCACGTGGGCGGTTTCCTTGTTTTCATCCCCCGGGAGGTATTGCGAGATGCCGATGGAAAGCGAAGTGGGTTCGGCATGCAGCCTTCGGAAGGCGTTCAGGATGCGATCGCAGATGACCTTGGCGCCGTCGATCTTGGTATCGGGCAGGAGCAGGACGAACTCGTCCCCGCCGTAGCGGTAGGCCGAATCCATCTCGGCGCGGATCTCGCTCGTGAAGATGTTGCCCAGCATCACCAGGAGATGATCGCCGGCCTGATGGCCCTTGCTGTCGTTATAGACCTTGAACTTATCCACGTCGATGAGGGCGATGGAAATGGGGCGGTTGGGGAAACGCTTCTGCGCGCGGATGAGGCGGCCCAGCTCCGCATTCAAATGCCTCACGTTGTATAGGCCGGTGAGGCTGTCCGTGATCACGAGGCGCAGCAATTGTTCGTTCTTCTCGTGCAACTGGCTTTCCAGTTGCTTGCGCTTGGTGATATTGCTGCAGTTGAAAACCTCGCCGATCACCTCTTTGTCCCGGTTGAGCATGCGGGTCACGCTGAGGGAGATCCAGATCTCTTCTCCGGAATCGGTCTGCTTGATGAGCAATTCGGGCGCTTCGGCCGAGCCGTGTTCGTCCACGCGCGCCAGCAAGGCGGAGATTTCCACGGGACTCGCGAACAAGGCGTGGACTTCCTTCCCCAGCACATCGGTCTGCGAGATCCCGAAGGCACGCTCCGAACCCCGATTGAACTTGAGGATGCGGTGCTCGACGTCGGTGGTGAAAATGATGTTCCCCGAATTGGTGATGACGGACTCGAAATACCAGGCCTTGGCCTCCAGCCGTTTTTGCTTGAGCGAATGGATCTGCAGTTCGACCAGGAAATCGCCGCCCTTACGGTGCAGCCATATCGCCAAGGCGGCCAGGGCGGCTCCGATGGGGAAGGCCGCCCATGGGGCGTAATGCACGGAAAGATAAAGGCCGCCTAAGGCGAGCGCGATGAGGAACGAATATGCAGCGGTGGCTTGCCAGCCCCGATTCCCGAATAGCATCAGATTAGGGTGATTTTACCTCTCCGGTGACGGTTCTGCAATGCCGGCCCCTCGGAAGGCGTCCGGTTACTGGCCGGAGCGAACCGCTTCTTCGCGCAGGGCGAGGCGGAAGCGTTCCCGGCGAGCGCGGAGATGGGCGGGGAAATCGCGCGCGGCCAAGCCGTTCGTAGCGATGCGGTAGGCTTCCCAGACCAAGCTGACGGGCGTTTCCTCCCGCAGGGCGTCCTCCGCCGATCGTAATCGGGCGAGGTAACCCGGGTCCGGGATCCACCCTCCCGGCCTATTGGCCCCATCGTTCAGGATGTGATCCAAATCGGCACGGGCTCCTTCCGGAGCGGGAGCGGCGGGCAAGGTCCCTTCCGGCCGTTCGGCGGATGCGTCCAGCGCGCGGGCCAGGGCCTTGCCGCGAGCGCAGGCGGGATGCGGCCAGCGGTGGCGATCGACCAGGATTTGCCGATCGGCTTCGCCGTCGCGGACGGTCTCCCAAACGGGGAAGCCCGCGGGCAATTCCCCTTCCAGGACCCAAGCCGCCACTTCCCCGGGTTCCAGGCGCGACAGGCCCGCATGCGGCCGGTCCAGGGCGAGATCGGGCGCGGGCGCCGCATCGGTTTGGATCACCAGATGCCCCCGGCCATACGGGCCCGTCTCCACGGGATTGGAAGGGCCGAACAAGGCCAGGACGGGGGTACCGGCGGCGGCGGCCAAATGCATGGCTACGGTGTCGCCGGTAATCGATAGGCGGGCATGCGCGTGCACCCAGGCCGATCCCAAAAGCGAGGTCGAGCCGCACAAATCGACGGCGCAAGCGCGGGCTTCGGGCGGGCCGGCCGCGAGGATCCGTTCCGCCAAGGGACGCTCCTCGGGAGCGCCCGTCAGGGCCACCTTCATCCCGGCGCGGGCGCAGCGCGTCAGCAAACCGGTCCAATGGGACTCCGGCCAGCATTTGCCGGGCCAAGCCGAACCCGGGTGGAAAGCCAGGTATTCCCCGGGAACCAAATCCCGGGCGGCTTCCGGCCGGATCAAGGGCGGAAGCACGTTGGCGGAAAGGACGGCCTGCATGGGCGGGGGCGGGGTGGCGTTCCCGGCCAAGGCGCGCAGCATGGCCCGGGCGTAGAGATCGACCGCATGGAAAGGGTTGCCCGCGCGATCCACCGGTACGGCGAACAGATGCTCCATCCAACGGGAGCCGACCTGGAATCGTTCGTCATCCCGGAACTCCAGGCCGATCTTCCTTTCCGCGTCCACTTGGCTATGCAGCAAGCCGCCGGCGCGTTCCTGGTACAAGTTGGCGGATAGAACGTAACGTGTTGCGCGTAACGCCGCGATAAACTCTTCCAATGCGGATCGAAGTCCCGCATCATCGCCGGCGTCCCAATGCGCCCGCATGGCCCGGCGCGGGATGACGAACGCTTGCCGCAGCAGCGGATTTCCTTCGACCAGGCTGCGGCATTCTTCGGAGGCTACGTAGTCGACCGGCAGGCCGGGATAGGAAGCCTTCACGCGGCGGATGGCCTGCAGGGCCATGACCACGTCGCCCGGATTGTGGGGCAGTAGGACCAGCATTCCACCGCTCATGGGCCCGCGTACCTCCGTTCCTTCCGGGTTTCTTGCTTGGCCAGGAGGCGCGCGAGCAGGGCGAGCTGTTCTTCACGGGACAGGGGGAGGGTCTTGGCCAACTTCTCTTCGGCCGCCTGGGCCAGACGCGCCGCTTGGGGAGGTTCCATCACCGCAAGCATGGCATACCGAGCGCTCCCGGAGCAAGCCGCCCAAGCCGCGGGCCGGGGTTTTGCTAGCTTTCCCGCCATGCCAAGATACGCCATCGCCTTTATCAGCCCCAAGCCATCTTTGATCCATCAGTTGGTGGAAATGGATTCCCGCGAATCGGCGCTGCGCTTCTTCTTCAATCAATTCGTAAGCCAAGGCTACTCCAAGGACAACGAGGGCTACAGCTATTTCAAGGAGGATTTCCAAGACGCGGAAAATCCCCTGGGCAACATCCTGGAAATCTGACGACGCGATAGGTTAAGGATCCTTCATGGCCTCGAAGCAAACAGTCGGCGTTTTGATGGGCGGCATTTCGCCCGAGCATCCCGTCTCCCTGGTATCGGGAACCGGGATGCTCAAGAATCTGGACGGCGCCCGCTACGCCGGTTTCCCCATCCTCATCTCCCGGGACAACGAGTGGATCTGGCCCGAGCCCAAGGACGGGGCCGGGAATTACGGCATCGATTCGCCCGAGAAGGCCGCCGCCTGCCTGGCCGCGCCGCCCGCGGGGTGGCATCGCGTGCGGTTCCCGCGGTTCGAATCCTATCCTCGCTGCGACGTCATGTTGATCGGCTTGCACGGCGTGGGCGGCGAAGACGGCCGCTTGCAGGCGTTTTTCGAATTGTCGGGCCAAGCCTATACCGGAAGCGGCAGCCTAGGTTCGGCCCTGGCGATGGACAAAATCACCGCCAAGCGGCTTTATCAGGCCGCGGGCATCCCCACCGCGCGATATCGCGTACTGGAGAAATCCGATTTGGCCGGGAAGCTTCCCTCCGTGCGGGCGTCGCTCGAGAAGGAATTCGGATATCCCCTCGTGATCAAGCATCCCCTGGGCGGTTCGAGCATCGGCATGGGCATCGCCCGCGACGCGGCCGGATTGGAAAAACTGCTGGAAAGCCTGGGCGCCGATGCCGAACGCCTTTTGGCGGAGGAGTTCATCGCGGGCCGCGAAGGCACCTGCGGGGTGCTCGCCAATTTCCAGCCCTTGGCCCCCACGGAAATCCGCCCGGTCAAGGATGGCTATTTCAATTTCGAAGCCAAATACCAACCCGGCCGCACGGAGGAGATTACGCCGGCGCAGTTCCCGGCCGAAATCATCGCACGCATGCAGTCCATCGCCCGCAAGGCCCATGAGATCCTGCAACTCTCCGTCTATAGCCGAACGGATTTCATCTACGCGGAAAACCGCCCGGGCCCGGACAACCTCTTCGTGCTGGAAACCAATAACCTGCCCGGGTTCACCCCCACTTCGCTATTGCCCCAGGCCGCCGCCCATGCCGGCTTGAGTTACTCCGGCTTGTTGACCAAGGTCATCGAAGAGAGCTTGGCGCGGAAGCGTTAGAGCTCCCATGCCGGCGCCACTGCTCATCCTCGATCTTTCCTCTGCCTTATACGTGGGGCTGTGGGACGGATCGCGCGTTGCCGCCTCCCGCATCCGTCCCCAAGGGACCCGCGGCGAGAATGCCCATGCCCTCATCGATGAATGCCTGGGGGAAGCGGGAATGGCGCCCGGCGATTTGGCCGCCTTGGGAGTGGGCGTCGGGCCCGGAAGCTTCACGGGCATCCGCGTATGCGGCGCATTGGCCCAGGGCCTGGCTTTCCCGCGACGGCTGCCCTTGTATCCCTTCTCCTCCTTGGCCGCCGTGGAAACCTGCCTGCCTCCGGATCGGCCGGGCGCATCCGCCATCGCGGCCAATGCGGGCAAATGGTACGTCCGGATCCGGGGCGGGGAAGAGGCTTTGCTCTCCACGGACGAATTATTGGGCCTGGGAAGCCCGGACGCAGCCCTGGCGATCTCCGGATCGATACCGGAGCGCGAGCGCCTGGAAGCCGCGTTCGGCCTGGTGCTGGCGGCCGAAGAACGCTTGGACTTCGGGCGCCTGGCGGCATTGGCGTTGGCCGCCGCGCCGGCTCCCGCGGGGACCCTGCGCCCCAATTATCTGGCCGCTTCGGCAGCCGAGGACAAGCTGAAGGCGGGGCTGTTGGGCGTGAAGGCCGGAAAAAGGGGACCGGGCCCCGGAGGGGAAACGTCCCCGTGACGGTAACCCGCGTGCGACCTATGACGCGCGCCGATCTCCCGGCCGTCCTCGATATCGAAGCGGCCGCCAATCCCGTGCCCTGGGGCGCGCCCGAATTCGAGGTCTACCTGGACGCCAATGCCGGCTCCGGGACGCGGGCCTGGGTCTGGGCCGATCCCGTCGTGCAGGGTTTCCTCTGCGCTTCGTCCGCCGCCGATGAGGCCGAGCTGCAATCCATCGCCGTGGAAGAGTCCCATCGCGGAACGGGCGTAGGATCGGAACTGATGCGGGCATTCCTGGCCTGGGCGGTCGCATCGGGGGCGCGCACGGTACATCTGGAAGTGCGGGAAGGCAATGCGCGCGCGCGCGCCTTTTACGCCCGCTGGGGCTTCGCCGAGATGGGTCGGCGGCCCCGATATTACCGCGACAACGGGGAGACGGCGCTCCTGTTGTCGTTGGCCGTGTAAGCACCCGAAAATGCTAGATTGTCGGCTCCGCCGGAGGGCGGATGCACATCCGATTTGGAGCACTCATGACCAAGGCCATCATTACCACCCGCCACGGCGATATCACCCTCGAATTCCTTCCCGAAGTGGCGCCTAACCACGTCAAGAATTTCGTCGAGCTCGCGAAGCAGGGCTTCTACGATGGAACGCTGTTCCACCGCGTGATCCCGGACTTCATGATCCAAGGCGGCGATCCCAACAGCAAGAACCCGGACAAGCAGTTGCATGGCACCGGCGGTTCGGGAAAGAACGTGAAAGCGGAGTTCTCCAAGACTCCCCACGCGCGCGGCGTCGTATCCATGGCCCGTTCGGCCAGCCCGAATTCCGCATCCTCGCAATTCTTCATCGTGGTGGCCGATTCCTCCCATCTCGACAACCAGTATTCCGCCTTCGGCAAGGTGGTAGACGGCCTGGACGTGGTGGATAAGATCGTGGCCGAAGAGACCGATCATCGCGACAACCCCCTGGAACCGGTCGCTATAACCGTCAAGGTCGTCGAGGAGTGAGAACGCCTTGCCCATAAGGCCACGTACCCCGCCCAGAGCCCGTTCCGAACTGTTGCGGCACTGGACCCTATGGGTCTGGTTCGCCGGAGCCGTGTTCTTGAGCGTGGGCGGGGTTTGCCTCTGGCGTTCGGGCCGTTGGCTGGTCCACGAGGACGCCTTCGACCACGTCAAATGGGCCCTGGTTCTGGCAGGAGAATCCCGGGATTGCGAACGGACCGATGCCGCCATCCGGCTTTTCCAGGAAGGCAAGGTGGACACCCTTATCCTTTCCGGCTGCCGCATTTTCAAGAACCGCTACCAAAGCGAATTCATGTCCGAGTACG
This sequence comes from Fibrobacterota bacterium, assembly GCA_019509785.1. Lineage (NCBI taxonomy): Bacteria > Pseudomonadati > Fibrobacterota > Fibrobacterota bacterium. The sequence continues at coordinate 80,683 of JAEKLQ010000032.1, forward strand.
CGGTGCAACAGGGCGTTCCCCGCGAACGCGTTTTCGAATTCCGCCAGGATACCTATTCCACCCAGCAGGAAGCCCGCCAGTTGGTGCGCCAGTTCCGCTTGCAGAATCTGGATACCGTACTCGTGGTCACCTCCAGCTTCCACACCGCCCGCACCCGCCGGATCTTCCGCAAGCTGGCCCAAGGCTATCCGGTGGTGCTGTTGGCTTCCGCCGACTACCACCTTTATGACCCCAATGCGTGGTGGTCGAACCGCGAAAGCCGGAAGCTCTGGTTCAACGAATGGATCAAGACATTCTTCACGGCCTACGAGCTATGGAGCGAGAAGCCGGAATTGGGAAAAGCGGAATACCAGGGCCTGACTCCGGATCCGTCGGCCACCTCGGCGGGTTTCGCGATGCCCGCGGCCGCCGTCGAAAAAGCGTCCCACGCGACTGCGGATAGCGCTGCCCGCGCTGCCGCGGAAAAACCGACTGGTAAGGATGCCCCCAAAGAAGGGGCGGGGGATAGCCTGAAGGCGGAGCGTCGCGGGATCGAAGGTACCGATTCCACCCGGGTCCGCAAGGATTCGGCGCAAGGGGCCTCCAAAGATACCTTAGGCGCCGAAGGGACGCGGACCGGCGAAGCCGTCAGGACCGGGATGGAAACCCAGCGGACGGAAAACCAGCGGACGGAAAGCAAAGCGACCCCTGCGGCCACGGCGACTCCCGCTTCAACGGTATCGGCCCGCGAAGCCGCCAAGGAAACGGAGGCTAAAAAGGCGCCGGCCCATGCCGCCAAAAAACCCACGGCTTCCGGATCGAAAACCCAGCCTAAGCACGAAGAGAAAAAGCCGGAAAAATCCAAGAAGAAGAGCTGAAGCGGCGCGGCTCCCGCCCGGTTTCCCGGGTAGGAGCCGCTACGTAACGCGGATGTTACTTGGCCGCGGCCGTGATCAGATTGGCGAACAGGGCGTCCGCCAGCGCGTTCTTGCCCAGCTTCCCGAAGATATCGAACTGGCAGAAGATCGCCTTACCCTTGCCTAGCGGGACGGTGAGCAGATCCGCCCCCCAGCGCAGGCGGGACTTGCCGCTTTCGGGAACCAGGCTGATGCTGCCCGCGCCCACGGTCGAGTTCGGCAAAGCCTCCAGGCTCCAATACGGCATCACGTCGGCGTAGGTCTGATCGAGGATGCAATTCGAGGGCAGGTCCTTGAACTCGGGCCCGCTTAGCGCGTAATGGAAGCTGCCGAACTGGCTCCCCGAACTGCGGAATACCGTCAACTCGAAAGGCAGAACCTTCATGCCATTGAGAAGGCGCGCGTCCTCTTCGGATACGTTGCCCAGGATGATGGTGCCTCCCGCCAAGGCGCGCTCGAAGCGCTTGCGGATGGAGCCTTCCACCAAGGTGGAAAGGTCGGAAACCACCGAGATGGCGGCATCGGGCGTGGTGAAGCTGGCCACCGTATCGGGGAAGTTACCCAAGACGCTCACCTGCTTCAGCGGGATCTCCAACTTGGTTTCCGGGGGCACCAGGAATACTTCTTCGGTGCGCGCCATTTCCTTGTTGTTCTTGGAAAGGTTCAGATCGAAGGTGAAGCGGCCCTTCTCGAAGCCGACCGGGAACTTGAAGCGGCCCACCAGGTTCACGCCGGCCTTGGCTTTGCCGGGCAGGCTTTCCTGATGCCAGATGCGCCCGTTGGGGCCTTTTACGCGCAGCAGCAGGCCGTAGTCGCCGAGATGACCGTCGTTGACCATATGGATCTTGATGGCCGCCGAAGTGCCGATGTAAGGCGTGCGATCCTCGGCTTCCGCGATGACGTGGATGGGCCGATTGACCTTCCGCACGGTATCGAAGATGGCCTTGGGCTTGCGCTGCCAATCGACCAGGCCATCCATATGGATGCCGTAATCGCCCCAGGCATCCAGGATGAATCCGGAAACCTGCGGGTTGATGAGGAGCGCCTCGATTTGCTTGGACAAGCCCTGGCGGGCCACCGCCGAAGCCTCTTTCCAGAAGGTCTCCGCGTCCTTGAACAGGCCGAGCAGCTGTTTTTCCTTGAGCAGGTGGGCCAGCTCCTGGTTCAGCTTCTGGACGTCCTTGTATTCGGGATGGGAGGAGAACTTCTTGGACGCATCCAATTGCTCCTGCAAGCCTTCGGGAGATGACACTCCCAAGCCGTCCACCAGCACCTTGCCGTCGAGATCGTCCTTCAGGTAGTTGTACCGTTCCCAGAACGACTTGCTGCCGTGGATGCCATCGGTCACCGATTTGCCGTCCTTGGACGAGCAATAGCTGGCCAGCATGGAATAGGTCCGCAGGGAGACCGGGAAGCCGATCTTCAGGCGATGCGATTCGAACGGGCTGATGGCCGCCGCGATGGGCTCGTACACCTTGCCCAAATCGATTTTGCCCCCGCCCATGCTATCCATGTTCACCGAGCAAAGGTTGCTGAATACGGGACGGGTGGGATCCAGCTCCGCCGCGTAGCGCAGCAGCTTGTTGCCGTTCTCCAGCACCATGGAACCGTTCTCGGAACCAATCACCCAACCGAAAATGCTGGGATGGTATCCTTCTTGGTCGATCAAGGTCTGGATCTGCGACTTGAGGTTTTCCAACCCTTCTTTGCTGGACTTCTGGTTGAAACAGGTGGTCTCTTGCAGAACCAGCATCCCGATCTCATCGCAGATGTCCAACGCTTCCTTCGGCAAGGGCGCGCCGCCGGAGCGCAGGAGGTTGAAGCCACTCTCCTTGATGGAGGTGAGCTCCTTACGGAGATCGAAGTCGGGCGGAGGGGCGCCGTGCAAGAAAGGGAAGAACCAGGGATAGGTCACGCCCTTGATCTTGACCGGATGATGGTTGCGCTTGAAGGAGCCTTTTTCAACCTTGCCGCCCTCCAACTGCAGGGTAAGGCTGAAAATGCCGTTCTCTTTTTCGAGCTTCAGGCTTTTCTGGACGATGCCGGCTTCCCCGTCCGGGCTGGTGATCTCGAAGGTGAGATCGGCCTGGAAATTCTTGGGGTTCCAGAACTTGGCCTCGACGGTGACGCGGTCGGCTTCGAAGTCGGGGAAACAGTTGAGCGAGCGGATGCCGGCTTTGCCGACCATGTAGAGATTGACATCGCCCGTGATGCCGGCGAACGGGCCGCGATGGTACGGGCCGCCCAGGGCCAATTCCGATCCGGTGTATTCCCCGATCTTGCCCTGGCGATCGAGGACCTGCACGCGGATGACCAGGAAGTTGTTTTCCCCGATCTTCACCGCTTTGGAGCCATCCATCTCGAAAGGGTAATGCCCGCCCAGATGGGTCCCCAAATCCTCCCCGTTCAGCCAAACTTGCGCCTGATGCTGGATCGATCCGAAACGGATGAAGAAGCGCTTGGGCGACTCCTTCTTATCGACCTGGAATTCCTTGAAATAATACGCGATGTGGGCGTCTTCGTCGTTCGCCTCCAAGCCCCAGACATGGGGGAGGGCGACCTTCTTAACGCTGGCGGGTTTCTTCCGGTACCATTGATCGATGAGCCCCGCATCCACGGGGTCAAAGCTGAATTCCCAGGTCCCGTCCAGTTTAACGATGGTAGCCATAACCCTCCCGGCAAGGCGATTCCGAGCGCGTCCATCCCGAAAAGGCGGACGCGAACCAGGAATAAGGGTGAGGAAGATAGTAAAATCCCCCGGAATTGGCGCTATTAGGGCCTTCGCGGCCAAGCGCTTCGCGGTGGGCTCGGGGGGAATAACGCCGGGGTTACCTGCGCGCGATCGGCAGCTAGCGCGGCATAACCAGATTCAAATACCAAGCGAGGACGGGAGCGGCGAAGAAGGCCGCCAGGGCCGTCCCCACGCAGATGTACGGGCCGAAAGGGATATGCCGGCTTTCGTTGAGACGGCGCAGCCAAAGCATGGGAACGCCGACCAGGCATCCCAAAACCGAAGCGAAGATGAGCCCGAACAAGGCGGTTTTGATCCCGAACAGCGCCCCCGTCATAGCCACCAACTTAACGTCCCCCAATCCCATGGCTTCTTTTTTCAGGACGAGCGAGGCCGCGAATCCGATGAACCAAAGGAGGCCGCCGGCGCCGGCCGCCCCGATCAGGCTTTGCATCAGGCCGATGCCGCCGGGGAGAAAGCTTATTCCAAGGCCCAGAACGATGCCGGGATAGGTCAGCATGTCGGGGATGAGGAAGTGGCGGAAATCGATCACGAAGATGGGGATGGAGGCGAGCACCAGGTATGAGAATCCGATCCGGAAATCCAGGTCGGAGTCGGGAAGCGCATAGACGAAGAAGCCGGCCAGGGCGGCGGCCACCAGGCCCGTGAGGGCCTCGATGAGCGGGTACTGGGCGCTGATAGGGGCTCGACAGGATTTGCATTTGCCGCCCAGGAATATCCATGCGAACACCGGGATGTTCAGATAGGAGGGGATGCGGTATCCGCAACTTTGGCACTTGGAGGGCGGCCAAACCACCGATTCGCCGCGAGGCATGCGGTAAATGACGACGTTGAAGAATGAGCCGGCCATGAGACCGAAAATGCCCGCGAGGAGGATGAGGATGGGAGGGGGGAGAGGGACCAGCAGGTTTTCCATTCTTCGTCTGATTAGGGTTAAGGGTTAAGGGTTAAGGGTTAAGGGTTAAGGGTACGGAATGAGTTGAGTCGAACCTTATACCTTAAACCCTTTACCCTTTACCCTTTACCCTTTACCCTTTACCCTTTACCCTCGATTGTCCCACATCGAATGGCGCTGGTCAAATCGTATAGTCATCGTTGAACACCTTGGCCCCCTTCGGCACGGCGAAAGCGGTGTCCCCTTTACGTAGTCCCAGGGTTTGGAACTCGGCCTGGGGAAGTTCGACCTGGATTTCGGGACCGGTTACGGTGGCCAGGCTGACGCGCACGGAAAGGCCGATGGTGCGCACGTGGATCACCCGGCCCTCGATGGGGTTGGACCCTTCGCGTTCGCGATGCAAGGTGAGTTCATGCGGGCGGACGTATACGGAAGTGGCGCCGCTATCCGCCGGGGCTTGTCCCGGCCGAACCAGATCCAATTGGCCCATTCCGCCCCCATGTTCGATGCGGCTATGGAAGATGTTCACGTTCCCGAGGAAGTTCATCACGAAGCCGTTGGCGGGATGGTGGAAGATTTCCTCGGGGGAACCGATCTGCTCCACCCGTCCACGGTTCATGATCACCACGCGGTCGGCCACTTCGAAAGCCTCGTCCTGATCATGGGTCACGAACACGCTGGTCATCTTCAGCTCATCGTGAAGGTTGCGCAACCAGCGGCGCAGATCCTGACGCACCTGCGCATCCAAAGCGCCGAAGGGCTCGTCCAGCAGCATCACCCGCGGGCGCGCGGCCAACGCGCGGGCCAGCGCCACGCGCTGCTTTTGCCCGCCCGAAAGCTGAGAGGGAAAGCGCTTGCCGATCCCGCGCAATTGGATCAGGTCGAGCAATTCGTCCACGCGCCGCTCGATCTCCGCCTTGGGCCGCTTCTGGATCATGAGCGGGAACGCGATGTTCTCCGTCACCGTCATGTGCTTGAAAAGGGCGTAATGCTGGAAGACGAATCCCACCCCGCGATCGCGCACGTTGAGGCTGGCCGAATCGGTCTCGCCGAACAATACTTCGCCCTCGTCCGGCGTCTCCAGTCCCGCGATGATCCGGAGCAAGGTGGTTTTACCGCAGCCCGAGGGGCCCAGAAGAGCCACCAACTCGCCGTCCGGTACTTCCAAGGAAACCGAGTTCAGGGCCTGGGTGCCCTCGAACCGTTTGACCACGTTGCGGATGGAAATCTGCATAAATGGGGTTATCCTATCAAACCTACCGGAATAATAGGCAAGGCGCTTCCGACCGTCAATAGGGCTAGGCAAAGGCTCGGAAACAAAGCCCGGGGCGTAAGGGGAAGCGGGGTGGATTAACGGGTGCGGCGGCGATCCAACCAAGCCAAGGCTTCGGCTTCCAGATGCGCCCGCGGAAAATCCAAGGTGAGCACGTGGTTCCCATTATTGAACGCCACCAAGGCCTTGTCCTCGCTGCCCAGCTTTTCGATCAGCAATTGGCTGCCGCGGAAATCGCTCGTGCGGTCCCGGACGGAGTGGAACACCAGGGCGGGCGCTTTTATCAAAGGCAACGATTCCGGCAATGCCCGCGCGGCCACGACCACGCTCACCATCGAGGCCGAAGGCATGCCGCCGTAAGCGATATGCCCGGACCGTCCTTCGGGATCGAGGATGGGGCCGTCCTTGCCTTTGGCTAAGGTCGCGGGCAGGGGAACGCGGCCGATGAGCCATCGGTTGGGGAGTCCCAAGGTTTTCCCGGCGGGCAACAGGAAGGGCGCGATCAGCAACATGCCGGCGACCGGGAACTTGCGCGCCAGGTGGAGGGACAACAGGCCGCCCATGGAAAGCCCGCAGACGAAAACGCGCGCATGGCGCGATGCGAGGGCGGAATAGGCGGCTTCGCTGTCGGACAGGTATTCGGCGAAGCGCGTCGGGGCCAGGTCCGCGAGGTTGGTCCCGTGTCCCTTGAGCAGGGGCCCTTCGCACCGGAAACCCAGGGGGGCGATCCGTTCCGCCAGGAAACGCAATTCCCGCGGGGAAGAGGTCCATCCGTGCAAGAACAGGATCCCGTCCGGGCCTTCCCCGAACGCGAAGGGCTCGGCCCCCCGTATCACCCCGGTTACCGGCAAGGCCTAGCCTTTCCCGCTCGTCTTTTTCTTCCGCGGCGCCGCGCTCTTTTTCGCCGCGGCCCGCTTCGCCTTAGGGGACGCCCCGTTCGACTTCGCCGGGTTCGCGCTGGTATCGAGATGCCCGGTCACGTAGGCATAGGCCTCTTCCACGGTGGAGCAAATCTTGAACAGGCCCAGGTCCTGGGGGCTGACCATTCCCGTCTCGACCAGGGTGTCGAAATTGATCACCTTGGACCAGAAATCCGAACCGTAGAGCACGATCACCATCTTCTTGGTGATGCGCTCGGTTTGCACTAGGGTCAATACTTCCATCATTTCGTCCAAAGTGCCGAAGCCGCCGGGGAACATGATGATGGCCTTGGCCATGTACACGAACCAGAATTTGCGGACGAAGAAGTAATGGAATTCGAAATTGAGATGCGAGGAGATATACGGATTGGCGTGTTGCTCGAAAGGAAGATGGATGTTGAGGCCGATGGACGGGGCATGCGCCAGGTGGGCCCCCTTGTTGGCGGCCTCCATGATGCCCGGGCCGCCTCCCGAACAGATGGCGTAGGCGATCTCCTGGCTCTTGTTCCATTCTGACAGGCGCCGGGAAAGCTCGACCGCGTCTTCATAGTAGCGGGACATCTCCAGGTCCCGGCCGGCCTTGGCCAACTCTTCCGGCTTGGCCTTGGGATCTTGCTTCAGGCGGCGGAGCTTGGTCTGGGCGGCCCGGCGCGAGAGGATGCGGGCCGATCCGAAGAATACGATGGTGTCGTCGATCCCGAATTGCCGGAACCGGTATTCCGGCTCCAGGAATTCCGCCAGGATGCGGATGGCCCGGCCATCCTTGTTATGCAGGAATTCCTTATTCATGAAGGAAAAAGGGCTCAAGCCGTTCTTGCCCATAATGCGCGCGCCCGCCTTTTCGAATGTTGAGGTTGCTCCCCCTAGTTTCCAATTTTCCGCCTGTTTTTGCAACCCGGATCCGGAATCCATGCGCGCCGGCGGCCGACCGTGGTGGGGGAATGGACGCCTATGGTATCCTTTGCGCGTGCCGGCCCAATCCCCTGCGCGCGCCAGCGCGCGCTTCTTCGATCCCCTGTCGCGAAAGACGATGGAAGTCCTGCGCTGGCGCCTGCGCGGATTGCTTTCGGTCTGGCCCGCCCGGGCTCCGGCCGCGGCCGCGCCGGAGCTGCCGAAGGGCGCGCGCATCGCGTACCTTTTCGCGGGTACCTATGGCGATTTCGTCCAGGCCTTGCGGCCGTTGGCGCGCTTGGCCTCGGCCTATCCGCGCGCCGAAATCATCCTGTGCGGCGCCGATCGGTACGCGCGCGAGTTCGCTTCGGAATTGCCTCCCTCCCTGCGCATCTCCCGGGGAGGCGAGCCCTGGACCTGGGCCTTCGGCCGAGTCGATCTGCTCTTGACCAATTGCGTCGGGGTTTACCGGGTCGGCTTCGATTGGGCCGCGCGCTTATGCGCCCGGCGCGCATTCGGTTTCCGGCATGCCCATGAGGCCGGCCGCGGCGGTTACGCGGCCACCGTACCGTTGCTCCCCGACTTGCGGAGCTTCGCGGAGGAAAACCTGAAGGCCTTGGACATCGCCGGCGTCCCCGCCTCGCTGGAACCGCCGGGGGCTTTCGCGGGCGGGACGGACTCCAGGGCGAATCCGGGAGCGCGGAAGGAAGCCTGGGGCCGGGGCAAAATCCTTTTCCATATCGGCAGCGCCGGGCTGAAAAGCGATTTCGGCTTGCGCGATTATTCGCGATTGGTCCTGGCGATCCTGAACGCGTTGGAAGGCCGGCCCGTGGAAGTCATCATGGGACCGGGGGACGAGGACATCGCCCTCGAGGTCCGCAGCGGCACGGGGCATGTCCCGCAAATGTATCCTCTCGTCCGGCTCACGCGCATCCTGCGCACCTTCGAGGGTACCGTGCTCTGCTTCAACAGTTTCCCCGCCCACCTCTGCCATTACCTGGACAAGCCCGCGGTGGTCATCCACCGCGAAAGCGTGCCTTACGGATATGACTGCGCCCCGCTGCATCGGCAGGTGGCCCTGAAGCGCGCCAAGGATTGGGACTTGGGCGAAGTTTGGGCGGCTTTGGGCATCCCCTCCGCGGGCCCGCGTTCCGCGGCCGGTTGATCCTTCCGGCAGCTTTTTCCCGTCCCCGGAATTTATTTCCCAGGCAAATCCTTCCGCGGCCGCGCCCGTAATTGCCGTAACCCGGCGGTTTCCCCTGGCGCGTATGCCGCATCCGGAGCGGTTTGGCGGCCACGAACCTTTCCCGACGGTGGCACGCGCGTTGCTTCTTTCGCAACCGGAAGGAAAACCTCGCATGTTCCTCAAGGAAACCTTGTTCTCAAGGACCTCCATAGCGGCGGTGGCGAAATCGTTGGATGCCTGCGCCATGCGCGGCCGCGCCATCGCGGCCAACCTGGCCAACGTCACCACGCCGGGTTACCAACGTATCGAGGTCTCTTTCGAGGATCGTTTGAAGAAGGCCCTGGACGGTGCCGGCCTGCAAGGGACGGCCGATCAGACGGGGCACATGCCCATAGGCAAGCCCGATCTGGATCAGGTCCGGCCGATCGCGTATCGATCCCAGGATCCCACCCTGCCGGGCGAGATCAACAACGTGGACGTGGATGAGGAAGCCGCCAAGATGGCCGAAAACCAGATCCTGTTCAGCTACGGGGTGAAATTCATCCAGGAACGCAAGGGCGACATCTCGAGCGCCATTTCCGGGCAGCCGGGATAGCGGAGGGTAAAAGCGTATGGGAATGATCGATCTATTCTCGGGCCTCTCCATCAGCGCCAGCGCGCTGCGGGCGCAGCGGGTGCGGCAAAACGTCATCTCCAGCAATCTGGCCAACGCGGAAACCACGCGCACCAAGGAAGGCGGGCCTTACAAGCGGCAATTCGTCATCCTGCGCGAGAACAAGACGGAAACGGATCAACGATTCGTGTTCGGGTCGGACAAGATGCAAGGCTTCACCACCCATGACAACCATATCCCCATTCCCGCGCCGGGCATGCCCATCGACAAGGATCACGTGGGGAGCGGGGTGGAGGTGGCGTCCATCGAGCAGGATCAGACGCCTGCCAAGCTCGTGTATGATCCCAGCCACCCCGACGCCAACGCGCAGGGATACGTGGCCATGCCCAACGTGAACGTGGTGCAAGAGATGACGGACATGATTACGGCGACGCGATCCTATGAGGCGAGCGTGACGGCCATGAATTCGACCAAGTCCATGCTCATGAAGGCCCTGGAGATCTAATGGGCATCGCTGGCGTAGGCGGGAACGGGACCGGAGGCGGATCGCCTCTGGATCGGTTCCAACAGCTGCGCGATTCGGCGCAGAAGAAAATGGAAAGCGCGGATCGCCAATCCGGTTTGGCCGGGCTGATCCAGCGCAAGCAACAGCAATTGGGCACGGGCGCTTCGGCGCCCGAAGCGGCCCGGTCCCCGGCGGAGCGCATCCTGCCGGGCCCGGCCGCGCCGGGCATCGCAGGTGCCGCAGGTCAGGCCGCGAACGGGCCCGCCGCCGCGGATGCGGCCGCAAGGGCCGGATTGGCGGCCCCGCCTTCGGCGGCTTACGGACGATCGGGATCGGCGCGCCAACAGGACGCGGCGCCCCGGCTCGGGCAGTACGTGGACTTCAGGGCATAAGGGGGGGATATGGCTGACATGAATCCCATCTTCAACGTAGGGCCGAACAACGTCGAGCTCAATCCCGGCGGGCAGCAGCCCGTCATTAAGCCGAAGGAAGGCGGCGCCGATTTCGGCGCCATGTTCAAGGGCTTCCTGAAGGACGTCAACGAGATGCAGCAGAAGGCCGACCAGTCCATCCAGAAGATGGTAACGGGCGAGGTCAAGGACGTGCATCAGGTGATGCTGGCCGTGGGCGAAGCCAAGGTGGCCTTCAACCTGTTGCTGGAAATCCGCAACAAGACCATGGACGCCTACCAGGAAGTCATGAGGATGCGGGGATAAGACACGAGACAGGGGTCGGGCCTTAGAGATTAGGGTAAAGGGTAAAGGGTTCAGGAAAGCCAAGCATGCGCATAGACCTCCATCAATCTCCACCCTTTACCCTTTACCCTTTTTTCTTCGCTATCGACTCAATTACGCAACCCGTCCCTTTTCGTTCATCGGCAAGCAAACTGAAGACTTGAATTTTTTCTCCCGCATGAGGACATGAAATGTCAGAATACCTGAAGCAACTGATCATCCAGCTCCGCGCCATCTGGGACAAGCTGAGCGGGACCCAGAAGGTCATCCTGGTTTCCACGTCGGCGGTGGTCCTGGCGGGAATGATCACGGTGATCGCCTGGTCGGCGAACGGGAGTTCGGGAAGCGGCGGGAGCGACTCGGGCTATTCCACCCTCTTCATCAACCTGGAACCCGAGGACGCGGCCAAGGTAACCGATGCCTTGAAGGACATGAAGGTCCAATACAAGCTCGAGAACAACGGCCGGCAGGTGACGGTCCCCAAGGAGATGCTCTACGAGGCGCGCATGCAGATGGCGCGCTTAGGTCTGCCGCAAACCGGCGGCCAAGGCTACGAGATCTTCGACAAGATGCAGTTGGGCATGACCGACTTCGTGCAGAACCTGAATTACCGGCGCGCCTTGGAAGGCGAGTTGCAGCGGACCATCGAAAGCCTGCACGAGGTTGAGAAGGCCCGGGTGCACGTGACCATCCCGAAACCCTCCCTTTTCACCGAGAAAAAAGAGGAAGCGACGGCTTCGGTCATCCTCAAGTTGCGCCCCGGCGAAGAGATCGACGATCGCCAGGTCCGCGGCATCACCCATCTTATCGCCAGTTCGGTGGAGGGGCTCAAGGCCCGCCAGGTGACCGTGCTCGACATCCACGGCAATATGCTCACCAAAGGTTTCGCCGATAATAGCCTGGCCGAGCAAACCGACCATAACATGACGCTCCAGAACGCGGTGGAACGGGACCTTGAGCACAAGGTGGACGACATTTTCCAGGGCTTGCTGGGGCCGAACAAGACGCGCGTGAAGGTTTCCGCCGAACTGGATTTCGATCAGGTCAACAAGACGGTGGAATCGTACGACCCCAACACCAAGGTCATCCGTTCCCAGCAGCGGGACGAGGACGCCTCCAAAGGCTCGCCCCAGGCCGGCGCCGCCGATCAGAAGGAAGGCTCCATCACCAATTACGAATTCGACAAGACGGTCGCGCAGATCGTCGGCAGCCCGGGCGCGCGCAAGCGCATCACCGTATCGGTGGCGGTGGACGGGACCTATAAGCCGCCCGCGAAGGATGGCAACCGCGAATACGTTCCGCGCAGCCAGGAGGAGTTGGACAAGTTCACGGCCCTGGTCAAGAACGCCGTCGGCTACCAGCCCGGGAGCAAGGACGAAGTGTTCGTAACCAACCTCCGCTTCGATAACCAGTACATGCTCGAGGAGCAGGAGGAAATGAAGAAGGTCGAGAAGAAGGAATGGATGGAGATGGGCAAGAAATACGGCGTCCTGCTCCTCATCGTATTGTTCGCCCTATGGTTCTTCCGCGGGTTGGTGCAGAACCTCGCCGCAGCGATGAACCCGCCCATGCCCAAGTACGCCGGGCTGAACCTCGAGCCGGAGGATGAAAAGATCCCCCAAAACGTCCAAAAACAGAAGGACATATTGGAACGCGTGGAGTTCATGACGCGAACCGAACCCATCAACATCGCCAACCTCATCAAAACGTGGCTCCACGAGGAGAAAATACGGGACAATGGGGATAAGAAAAAGGCCGCGGCGGAGAAGGGCTAAGGGGCATGGCGGAAGCGAAAACCAAGTCGAAAGACGCGAAAGACGAGGCGCCCGCTAACGGGGGCCTGGCCACCATCGGAGGGCCCACCAAGGCGGCCGTCATGATGGTGACCCTGGGCGCGGAGGCGTGCGCGCAGATCTTCAAGAGCCTCGATGAAGAGGACGTGGAGATCCTGACCGCGGAGATCGCCCGCCTGGAGGGCATCACCCCGGAGACGCGCGAGAAGGTTCTGGAGGAATTCCACCAGATGGCCGTCGCGCAGAAGTACATCCTGCAGGGCGGCGTGGATTACGCGCGGCAGGCCCTGGAGGCGGCCATGGGCGCGCGTCGCGCCAAGGAGATCCTGGAAAAGGTGCAGAGCTCCATCCGCACCACGGGATTCAGCCTGCTACAGGACGTGGATCCGGCCCAATTGGTGAACTTCATCCAGAAGGAGCATCCGCAAACCATCGCGCTGCTCTTGGCCCATATGGACGCCTCCATGTCGGCGCCCATCCTTTCGGCCCTGCCGCAGGAGTTGCAGGTCGACGTGACCACGCGCCTGGCTACCATGCAATCGGTTTCGCCCGACGTGCTTTCCCAGGTCGAAGAGGTCCTGGCCACGCAGATGAAGAGCCTGTTCGGAGGCAACGTTTCGGAAGTGGGCGGCGTGAAGTTCGTCGCCGAGATGCTGAACCAGGTCGACCGCGGCGCGGAGAAGAACATCCTGGGCAACCTGGAGCGGGAGAACCCCGAATTGGCCACCGAGATCAAGAACCTGATGTTCGTGTTCGAGGACATCATGCTGCTAGACGACAAGGGCATCCAGCGCATGCTGAAGGAAGTGGACACCAAGGAATTGGCTTTGGCGCTCAAGGGCGCCAGCGATACCGTGGGCGACAAGTTCTTCAAGAACATGTCCAGCCGCGCCTCCGAGATGATGAAGGAAGACATGTCGTTCATGGGCCCCGTGCGCGTGAAGGACGTGGAAGCCGCGCAGCAGCGCATCGTGGACATCGTGCGGCGCCTGGAAGACGACGGGGAGATCATCATCTCCGGCCGCGGCGGCGACGACGAGATCGTGGTGTAAGGCATGGCAGTAATACCAAAGCAAGACGGCCCGGCCGACGGGCCCGCGCGCGTGATGAAGGGGTCGGACTGGGGAGCTGTTGCCGATTCCGGCATGCGCGGCTTCCAGATGGAAGCCCTGGCGATGCCCGGCCGGACCGCTCCCAAGCCTACGCCGGAACAATCCCGTTCTTCCCAGTTGGAAAAGGATCTGCGCAAAGCCGAAGAGGCCCATAAGGCCGCGCTCGCCAAGGCCAAGGCCGAATCCGAAGCCGCGTCGAAAGCCGCCCAGGCGCGCGGCCGCGAAGAAGGCCTACGGGAGGGCGAGAAAAAGGCGCTGGACCACTACCAGAAATCCCTCGATGAACTGCGCCGCAACGCCTCGGTGGCCTTGGACGTACTCTCCCAGGAGAAGGCTTCCCTGTTCCTGGAATTCGAGGGACAGGCCCTGGAAATGATTTCCGCGACCATCCATCGCGTGTTCGAAGGCTTCGCGAAGAACGAGGCCGAGGCGGTACTTCCGCTCGTCAGGCAGGCGATGGCCGCCCTGGGCCACGCCAATGCCATAACCCTCAAGGTAAACCCCTCCGATTTCAAGACCGCCTCCGACAACCGGGACTTCTGGCTGCCGGTCGAAGCCGGCCAGAAGGACGTACGCGTCGTCGCGGATGAGCGTATCGCCCCGGGAAGCTGCCTGGTGGAATCCGATTCCACTTCCGTGGGCATGCGCGCGGACGAGATCGCCGATCGTATCGACGAAGAGCTCAAGCGCGTGTTCGCCGCCAAGGCCCAGGCCCTGAAGTTCGAAAGCGCGCCATCCCCCGATGCCGCGGGCGCGGAAAACGCGGGTCCGGAAGAGATCGACGCCATGCCCGACGCGGGAGGCTGAACTCCTTGGCGCAAGAGCAGGTTTTTTCCCAGTACTCCCGCGCCCTGGCTTCCATGTGCCTCGCTCCCGTGCGGGCCAAGATCGTGCAGGTCATCGGCCTGGTTATGGAAAGCACCGGCCTTTCCGCCAGCCTCGGGGAGATCTGCGCCGTCTTCGACGGGCAGCGCCAGATAGGCCAAGCCGAAGTGGTGGGTTTCCGCAGGCAGTCCACGCTCCTCATGACCCTGGGCCATCTCGACGGATTGCGGCCCGGCATGGAGGTGATGGCTACCGGTAAGGTCTTCACGGTCAAGGTGGGAACGCCTTTACTGGGACGCGTGCTCAACGGTTTGGGCGAGCCCATCGACGGGCACGGCCAGATGTTGCTATCGGAAGAAGGCCGGGTCAACGCCGATCCGCCCAACCCCTTGGAGCGGCGCCGCATCTCCGAGGCCATGCCGACCGGCATCCGCGCCTTGGACGGATTCAAGACCATCGGCAAGGGCCAACGCGTGGGATTGTTCGCCGGTTCCGGGGTGGGGAAGTCCGTGCTCCTGGGCATGATCGCCCGCAATTGCAAATCGCAGGTGAACGTCATCGCCCTCATCGGCGAGCGGGGCCGCGAGGTGAAGGAATTCCTGGAAAAGGATCTGGGGCCGGAAGGGTTGGCCCGTTCGGTGGTCGTGGTCGCCACTTCCGATCAGCCCGCGTTGATCCGCATCAAGGCCGCCATGGTGGCTACCGCCATAGCCGAATACTTCCGTGATCTAGGTAACGACGTAATGTTGATGATGGACTCTTCCACCCGGCTGGCCATGGCCCAACGCGAGATCGGCCTTGCCGTCGGCGAGCCCCCTTCCACGCGCGGGTATACGCCTTCGGTCTTCGCCTTCCTGCCCCGCCTGATGGAGCGCGCGGGCATGGCCGGCAACGGTTCCATCACCGCATTGTATACCGTGCTGGTGGAGGGCGACGATATGGACGAACCCGTGGCCGATGCGGTGCGCTCCATCCTCGACGGCCACATCGTGCTTTCCCGCTCCTTGGCGCATCGCAACCACTATCCCGCCATCGACGTCCTCAAAAGCGTGAGCCGCTGCATGACCGACGTAACCTCCAAGGAACATCGGGCCGCGGCGGGCAAGCTCCTCAATGCCATGGCGGTCTACGCCGATGCCGAGGACATGGTCAACCTGGGGGCGTACGTGCGCGGCACCAATGCCCAACTCGATCAGGCCATCGCCCTCCATGCCGAAGTCGACAAGTTCCTGATCCAGGCCGTGGAAGACAAGAGCGACATGAAATCCATCCTCGATCGGGTCTACGCCCTGGCCGGCGCCCTGAAATGAAGAATTTCCGGTTCGATCTGGAGCAGCTCCTGCGCCTGAAGCGCTGGCGCGAAGAGGAAGCGAAGAAAGCCCTGGCCGCCGAAGTGGCGGCTTTGGAAACCCTCAAGGCCAAGCTACTGGAGTTGCAAGGGGATCTGGACGGAGCCTGGAGGAATGCGCCGGGTAACGTGGGTGATACCGTGGACGCGCCGGGGCGTTTGCAACTGCTCGGATACGCGCGCCACATGGGAGGGCTCATTTCCGGGCAGGAAGGCGAAATCGCGGAGCAGTCCCGCCGCCTCCGGGAGAAATCCGATCTGTTGATGAAGGCGATGCAAGAGAGAAAAGTCCTGGAAAAGCTCAAGGAGCGCCGCCACTCGGAGTGGCGCAAACAGAGGAACAAGCTGGAATACGCCAATATGGACGAGGCGTCGGCGGCTTTGCTGCGCCGGGCCTCGGAAACGCATCCCGTCCCCGCTTCCGGTTCCGCCGCCCCGGAATGAATCGCCGCATGGCTCCATCCCTGTCCCATCCGGCGCCGCCCCGTTCCGGTCCCCGTTCCGCGGCGGCCTTCGTCCTCGCCGCCGCGGTTTCCGTTTCCGCCTTGAATCATACCGTCACCGATTTCCGGTTGGACTGGAACGGCGCGGCTTCCGATACGTTTTTCCTCGATGCGGGATGGAAGGATTCCCTACTGCTGAAGGCCAAGCGCAACGCATTTAAGACGATGCTGGTAGCAAGGCTGAACGAGGATGCGCAGGGCCACATCCTGAATTCGCCCGGGGGCGGCGCGGCAGCCGCCGTAACGGGCGACTACGGATTCAAGGTGGCCTACCTGCAATGGAATTCGCCCCATACCGCGGCCAACGCCAACAGTCCCGGCCCCGCGGACATCATGGTGAAAAACATCGCCCTAAGCCCCGATACGGCGGCCATAGACGTGGCCGGTACCATCATCGCCGGTCAAGAGGTGCCGGGCAAGCCCCCGCCCGTTTTCCTCAACTTCGCGGCCGACGGCCCCAAGTACGCGGCCTATTGGGGATCGAATACCGCTCCGGGGCCCATCCGGCGTACGACCCATCTCAATGCCGCGTCCGGCGCCCCAACGGCGTCGTGGGGTCAGGACGTCACTCCGACGGCGCCCGTCGCGGCCGCGGGTTACGGCAAGGTGGGAATGGGCCAGCGACCCGGATCGGGCGGCGAGGATTACGCCTTGGCTTACGAAACCAAGCTCTTCCCGGGCCAATTCGAAATCCGTTGGGAATCCATCGGGGCCGGCACCTCGGTCGCTTCGGCGCTTTATAATACCGCCCAGTGGCCCCAGGATTTCGCGGTGGCATTGGACTCCTCCGGAAACACCATGGTGCTGTGGCGCGAGCAACAGGCGGTGAACCAAGGTTCCAAAAGCGATATGTGGATGGTCGGATTCGATCCTTCGCATACCGAGATTTATCCGCCTACCAAGATCGAGACGGATATTTTCGCCGATGATACGGTCTCCACGACGACTACCGCCTTTACGCATTACTATCGTCCCTTCGCCATCACCAGCCAGGCCAATAAACGTTTCCTGATCCTGTTCGGCAGCCCCGGCAGCCTTCCCGCGGGCGCAGGCCAATCCCGCATCTACGCCCGATCCCTGACCCTCGATTCCCTCGGGCCCGGCGTACATGATCTTTCCGCTCGGACCGATCTTACGCCTCCGGGAGACGTCGCGCCCTTCCGCTACATGTATCCGGACGTGCGCTCATCGCGCGATCGCGTAGCGGTCGCCTGGTTCAAGCGCGGGCCCACCAACTTCACGCAGCGCCTGATGGGTAGCATCTTCAACAAGAACGGCCCGGTATATACCACCCAGGGGCGGGTGGACATGGATTTCACGAACGATTTCATCTCCTTCGGACCCCCCACCAACGGTCTTTGGTATCAATACCACTATTTCAAATGCGCGAATCTCGCCTTGGATGAAAAAGGCGACATGGTGGTGGCCTACGATAGCGGGACCGCGGCCAAGGTCGCCCTGGTGAGGAATACGCCTATCTACAACGATTCAGGCGCATTCATCAGCAAAATCCTGGAAGTGAAAAACCCGGCTATCCCCTCCTTCGTTTTCGATCCCGCATCCGACTCGGTCGCTTTCCAGGTTCCGCTCGTGAGCGCGCTCGACTCCGGTTACAGCCGGGTCAAGGTAGCCCTCTCCGCGGACTCCGCTTTCGGGGCGCCGGATGCCGGCTTCCAAACCCTCGCGGGCCCCAGCGCGGGCACGCGGCGGTATTTCCGGTACAAAGTGGAATTGTCGACCAATATCACCGGAGATACGGCCACGTCCAATCTCAAGACCGCCAAGGTCAAATCGGTGCGGATCGATTACGATATCAAGCCCTGGAAACCGCAGGTCGATTCGCTCAAGATCGGAGCCGCCGCTTTCGCGGCATACGATCCGTTTTCGTCCTATAGCCTGCTTCCGCGCAAGGATTCCCTGAAGCTCATCGTATCCGGCTTCGATGCCGACGATGACGGCATGGCCTTCCGCGTTCAGCTGGGCGGCCGCGTTTATCCGGACGTTAACGGCTCGCGCACGGCTCCGGGAAGGTTTCGCGCCGTGATCAGCGTAATGCCTCCCGATACCCTTCTCGACCCGCTGCCGCTGAAACTCACTGCCGTCGATCCGCAAGCATGGGCCAGCGCGCCCGCCAATGCGCTTTTCGGCTACAACAATATCCCGCCAACGCAGACGGTCACGATCTACCGCGGGAGAGGGCGCGATTCGGCGTCGGTTTTCCGGCCCTCGGGGGGCGGGACGGATACCCTGCATCCCGCATCGGGCGATTTGATCGTTTTGCAGACCGGGGATTCGCTCGCGGTGAAGGCGAAGTACACGGATGGCAACGACGATAACATCACCGCTCAATGGTTCCGCAATTCGACTCGCATGGGCACGCGACCGCTGCCGGTCACGGATTCCCTGACCTTCAAGTTCACGCCCGATCATCTGAATCCCTGGATCGACACCTTGGTCCTATCCGTTTCCGATCCCAACGTCACGCTTTCGCAACGTTTCCCGGTGCGCATCAACCGGAATCCGGAAATCGATACGGTATGGCACGCGGCCTACCAAGGCAAGGACTCGGTCTGGAAATCCGGGCCCTTCGATCGGGTCAGCGACTTCGCCTCCGATACCGGATTGATCATCCCGGCGGGGCTTCCGACCAGGGTGCAGGCGGTCGTCTCGGATTCGGATATGGCCTATGGCGACAGCGTGGGCGTTCGCTGGAAGGTATGGCGGAAAGGGACCAGCGCTTGCCCCACGGGGAACATGGCCTGCTACCAGATCGTCGATTCGGCGGATGGGGAAACCCTGACGCGGGTTTTTTCGACTCCCGAACAATACCTGACCGTAAGGGTGACCGACAAGTCGGGCGCTTTCCGGGAACGCCGGCTTTGGCTGGAGTATCCGGTGCTCGACACGGCGGGGACCACCGACTTCGCCGCTTCCGTGAAATCCCTCACCTCCGGAATCGACTTCATCATCGGCGCGGAACAGCATGATACCGTGCTGCATGCGGAGATCCGGAGCCAAGGAAGTTCGCCCCTGCGGATCGTTTCGGTGGCCACGCAACGGAACGATCGCAAGTGGCTGAACGTCAATCTGGAATGGCTCACCGGCTCGCCGCCCCGGCCCGATAGCGCCAAGTTCGCCGGTCCCACCACGGCCAACGCCTTAGCCGGCGGGAAAACGATTTCCTTGCCCCCCGGGGCCACCCTCGGCTTCGACTTCCGCTTCCTGAGCGATTCCCTGCGCGGCGACAGCGTGCTGATCGATACCCTTCTGGTGCAAACCAACGACTTCGCCAACCCCGTGCTCAAGATCCCGTTCCGCATGGTCTACAACGATCTTCCCTTGGTCACCTTGGGCGTGCCGGGGCTCCCGGGAGCCGGCCCTCCGGGCGGCTACAACGCCGCGGGCCTTCCCCGGTTCCTGCCGGCGCGCTCCACGCTATCCCTCGCCTTCTCGGAAACGGTCCGCATCGCCGATCCCTCCAAGGTCATCCGCGTGTATTCCTTGCTCGACTCCCTCAAGTATCCGCGCGGATTCCATGACATCCACGGGAACTTCGAGTATGTACGGAAGCGCGCCCCCAAACGGGCCGCGGGCGGTTCAGGCGCGGGGACCAGCCTCGCCCTCGCCAAAGCCGCGGCGGGCAATTTCGGCCTGGCCAAGGGAGCGGTCGCGGACTCCCTCGCCGACCAATTGATTTTCACGCCGGCTTACGATCGCCCCTCCGATTCCCTGAAGGTGACGCCCCTCCCGGGCTTCTTCGTCTACCGCGACATCCTGCGCATTCGCCTCAGCAACGGGATCGTCGATCGCGCGGGCAACGGTTTGGATTTGCGCCTGGACAAGAAAGCCGCCGCTCCCGGCAGCCTGGACACCGTGTTCCAGGCCAGGGTGGATACCAGCGTCTTCAGGGTAACCGGTACCGTTCCCGATGCCGGGGGAAAAGGATGGGGTCCCGAGGATCCCATCCGTATCCGCTTCAATCGGAAGCTGGCGCTGCCTCCTCCCGCCGGGAGGGACACCTTGACCTTGCTCGCGCTGGGTTCCTTGAAGGCCGCCGATAGCCGCGCCATCCGGGTCACCTCGGTTTACCGTCCCGGACGCCCCTATGATTTCCAATCGATATCCCTGGAAGAAGGGGATTCGGCATTGCTCCTGCACGTCCGGCCGCGCCTGCCGGCGGAGGACACCGTCACCGTGGAATTGTCCGGCGGCATCCTCGACAGCTCCGGCCTGCCTCTCGACGGCAACGGCGACGGCATCCCCCAATGGCTTTATGATCGCCGCGATACCGTGGACCAGTTCTCTTTCTCCTTCGGGACCAGCCAGGCCGAATTCTACGTATTCCCCAACCCATTCCGCTTCGGCGACCCCCGCCATCGCGAGAAGGGGACCATTACCTTCAAGAACCTGAATTCGTTGCATGGATTTACCGCGGGAGACGAACTGACCTTGCGGGTGCATACCCTCAATGGCGACCTCGTATACGATTCGGGCTTGCGTAACGGCGATCCGCTCGGTCCGACGCGCAGGCAATCCACCAGCCTGGACTGGGACCTCAAGAACGACGGGGGCTCGACGGTGGGGACCGGCGTTTACATCTACAGCCTGAGCACGGGAGGCAGAACCCTGCTGCATAAGGGCAAGGTGGCCGTGGTGCGATAGCCGAATGGAAACCGGGGAATCGGGCTAAAAAGGAAGCGCCGATCCTCCCCGGAAACCCCGCGACCGGCCCCGACTACCCCCATTTTTCTACCTTACTCCCGCATGATTCTCAATGCCGTACTCGCCAAAGTATTCGGGACCAGCCACGAGCGCGAAGTAAAGCGTCTCGGGCCCAAAGTGGAGGCCATCAACGCCTTGAGTCCCGCCGTGGAGGCCTTGGACGACGAGGCCCTGGCCGCCAAGACCGTCGAGCTGCGCCAGCGCCTCGCCGAGGGGAAAACCCTGGACGATATCCTTCCCGAGGCCTTCGCCGTCTGCCGCGAAGCCGCCGATCGCCGCCTGGGCATGTTGAACATCCTCAATCCGGATTACGCGTTCGACTTCGCCAAGCTTTCGCCCGCCTCGCGGGCCCTAGCCGAAGACGCCCGCCGCAAGCTCCAGATCGGCGTCCCCGAACCTGCCGAAGGCGAGCCGCCCCTGCCTCCCGCCGTCCCGCACCACACCTTAATGTTCCCGGCTTCCTTCTACGGGGAGATCCGCACGCTCCATTCCGAAAGCCGCTACCCGTTCCGCTACCGTCCCTTCGACGTGCAGCTGATAGGCGGCATGGTCCTGCACGAAGGCAAGATCGCCGAAATGAAAACCGGCGAAGGCAAGACCGTGGTCGCGACCCTGCCTTGCTACCTCAACGGCTTGGAGGGCAAGGGCGTGCACGTGGTGACGGTGAACGATTACCTCGCCAAACGCGACGCCCTCACCATGGGCAAGGTCTACCAGTTCCTCGGCCTCTCCGTGGGCATCATCGTGCACGGCCAGGACGAAGAGGAGAAGCGCGCGAACTACGCGTGCGACATCTCTTACGGCACCAACAACGAATTCGGCTTCGATTACCTGCGCGACAACATGGCGCATAACATCGAAGAGTGCGTCCAGCGCGAGCTGAACTTCGCCATCGTCGACGAAGTGGACTCCATCCTCGTGGACGAAGCGCGTACGCCCCTCATCATCTCGGGCCCGGCCGAGCAGTCCACCGAGAAGTACAAGCAGGCCAACGAGGTGGTGCGCTACCTGGTGAAGGATACGCATTTCACCTTGGACGAGAAGGAGAAGCACGTTTCGCTCACCGAAGAGGGCGTGAACGTCTGCGAGGATAAGTTGAAGCTGGAGAACCTCTACGGCGATACCAACGTCGAGTGGGTCCACCATATCCAGCAGGCCCTGCGCGCCCACATCATCTTCAAGCGCGACGTCGATTACATGGTGCGCAACCGCCAGGTCGTCATCGTGGACGAGTTCACGGGCCGCCTCATGGAAGGGCGCCGCTACTCCGAGGGCCTCCACCAGGCCATCGAAGCCAAGGAAAACGTCCCCATCATGCGGGAAAACCAGACCTTGGCCACCATCACCTTCC
Organism: Fibrobacterota bacterium; assembly: GCA_019509785.1. Classification (NCBI taxonomy): domain Bacteria; kingdom Pseudomonadati; phylum Fibrobacterota; species Fibrobacterota bacterium. Next base: position 103,002 of record JAEKLQ010000032.1, read on the forward strand.
AGAACCTTTTCCGCCTGTACAAGAAGCTGGGCGGCATGACCGGCACGGCCGACACCGAGGCCACCGAGTTCCACCAGATCTATAAGCTGAAGGTGGTGGTCATCCCCACCAACCGGCCCATGGTCCGTCAGGATCAGGACGACTTGATCTACAAGACACGGCGCGAGAAGGTCCAGGCCATCGTGGCCGATCTCAAGGAGCGCCATGCCAAGGGCCAGCCCGTGCTGGTCGGCACCGTGTCCATCGAGAAGTCCGAAGAGTTGAGCGGATTCCTCCTGCGCGAAGGCATTCCCCACGAGGTCTTGAACGCCAAGCACCATCAGAAGGAGGCCGGCATCATCGAAGGCGCCGGCCAGGTGGGCAAGGTCACCATCGCCACCAACATGGCCGGCCGCGGCACCGACATCCAGCTCGGGCCCGGCGTGACCGAACGGGGCGGACTCTACGTGCTCGGCACCGAGCGCCATGAGAGCCGCCGCATCGATAACCAGTTGCGCGGCCGTTCGGGCCGCCAGGGGGATCCGGGCGAATCCCGCTTCTACCTGTCCCTGGAAGACGATCTGATGCGCATCTTCGGATCGGATCGCATTTCGCGCATCATGGACCGGCTCGGCGTGGAGGAAGGCGAGGTGATTTCGCATTCCCTCGTCAACCGCGCCATCGCCACGGCGCAGAAGCGCGTGGAAGGCCAGAACTTCGAGATCCGCAAGCATTTGCTGGAATACGACGACGTCATGAACAAGCAGCGCACCGTCATCTACGGCCTGCGCCGCCGCATCCTGCAAGGCGAGGAGATCAAGGACGAAATCGAATCCCGCGTGGAAGACGCCGCCGACCAGGTCGTGTCCCAGTATGCCTTGGCGGGGAACTATCCCGAGAATTGGGAATTGGACAACCTCTACGCCGAACTGAAGCGCGCCTTCGACATCGATTACGCCATCGTCGATGACGTGCTGCATTACCAGACCGCCGAGCAGACGGTGGAGCAGGTGATCGCCAAGTGCAAGGAGAAGTACGCCGCCATCGAGGCCGGGCTGGGATCGGAACAGCTCCGCGAAATCGAACGCCAGGTCTTATTGGGGGTGATCGACCATCTGTGGCGCGAGCATCTCTACGCCATGGACCATCTGCGCGACGCCACCCGTTTCCGCGGTTACGCCCAGAAGGATCCTCTCCAGGAATACAAGAAGGAAGGCTTCGCGATGTTCGCCACCACCTTGGAGCGCATCGCCATGGACGTCACCCAGCGCATCCTGCACATCGATCCCGATTTCCTGAAACGGCAACAGGAGGCGATGGTACACGCCCGGGAACTGGAACAGGCCCGCATGCGCCAAATGCAATTCAGCTCGCCCGACGTCGCCTTGCCCCAGGGTTTCGCGCCCCCGAATCCCACGGTGGAAGGCCCCGAACGGGACGGGCCCGCCATCCGCGTGGTCCCCGCGCAGTCTCCCCGGCCCGCCCAGCCGCAGCCCGGCCCGCGGCCGGCCGCAGGCCCGGGTCCCCGTCCGGGCCCGCAGATGCGAACCATGCCCGCCGGCCCCGCCATCGACGTGAAGAACATCGGCCGTAACGATCCTTGCCCGTGCGGCAGCGGCAAGAAGTTCAAGAAATGCCACGGAGAGAATCTCTGACGTCCGTTCCGGGCGCCTTTTCCCAAGGCTCCCTTCCCGGCGGCTCTCCGCGTTTCTTTTCCCTGGAAGGGATCGATGGCAGCGGCAAGTCCACGCAATTGGCCCTGCTCGCCGACCGCCTGCGCGCGAAAGGGCGCGAAACCGTCACCGTGCGCGAGCCCGGAGGCACGCCGGTATCCGACGCCATCCGACAAATCCTCCTCTCTCCCGGCAATCGCGTCGCTCCCTCGGCGGAGCTTTTGCTCTTCTCGGCGGCCCGGGCCCAGTTGGCCGAAGAAGTCATCGCCCCGGCCCTTTCCGCCGGGAAAATCGTCCTTGCCGATCGCTTCGGCTGGTCGACCCTGGCTTACCAAGGCTATGGCCGCGGCCTCGACCAAGAGTCCATCTTCGAATTGTTCCGCATCGCCTGCGGCCCGGTTTGGCCCCTGCATAGCTTTCTCCTGGATCTGCCGGCATCCGAACTCGCCGGACGCTTGCGCTCCGGGGGCAGGGCGGCGGATCGGATGGAAAGCGCGGGCGAGGAATTCTTCGCCCGGGTGCGCGAGGGATACCGTTCCATCGCGAAGTCCTATCCGGATCGCTTCACCGTCCTGGACGCGTCGCTCCCGCCCGCAACCTTGCACGAGGCGATCGCCGGCAAGCTTGATCGCATGCTTGCTTAAGACCCCGCCACGATTCCCTGGTTAGCGAAATTTGTACATTCCTGGGAACTTCGCTTCCGATCGCCCGGCCGCGTCCGGAAGCGTCGATCCCGCGGGTCGCATATTTCCCCGGGGCATGCTAAAATCGTCGGAGGGGGCGTCCTTCCGCCGCCAGGGAACAAGATGAAAAAGAGCAAGTTCTACTACGCCACCGTCGCCATCCTCATCTCCGGATTCGCCCTCATCAGCAATCGCGTGCAAGCCGGAGGGGAAAAGTTCTACTCCGATCTCATCCGCCTGGACAAGGTCGTCACCAAGATCAACGAGAACTACGTGGAGGACGTTTCCTCCGAGGAACTCGTCGACGCGGCCATCGGCGGCATCCGTTCCATCCTCGATCCCCATACGGCCTATTTCACCCCCAAGGATTACGAGGACCTGAAGGTCAACACCGAAGGCGAATTCGGGGGCCTGGGGATCCAGATCGGGATCCGCGACGGGATCCTCACCGTGGTCTCGCCCCTGGCCGGGACGCCCGCGCACCGCATGGGGTTGCAGGCGGGCGACAAGATCATCCGCATCGATACCCTCAGCACCCAAGGCATTTCCATCGACGACGCCGTGGAGAAGCTACGCGGAAAGCCCGGTTCCCCGGTGAAGATCCAGATCCTGCGCGAGGGCATGCCCGAACCCATGGAATTCAATATCGTGCGCGAGGTGATCAAGATCGAGAGCGTGCCTTACGCGGCCATGATCAACGATTCCACCGGATACGTGAAGATTACCCAGTTCGCCAAGCGCACCGGCGAGGATCTCGAAGAGCGCATCAACGATCTCAAGAAGAAAGACATGAAATCCCTCATCCTCGACTTGCGCGTGAACCCGGGCGGCCTTTTGAACCAGGCCATTTCGGTCTCCGAGCTGTTCCTGGATAAGAACCAGATGGTGGTGTACACCAAGGGCCGCGTGAAATCCCAGAACCAGGAGTACCACAGCCGGCGCAATCCCATCTGGACCAAGAAGTTGGTGGTGCTGGTGAACGAAAACTCGGCTTCGGCCTCGGAAATCGTGGCGGGCGCGATGCAGGATTGGGACCGCGCCATCGTGCTGGGCGAACCCTCCTTCGGCAAAGGTTCGGTGCAAACGATTTTGCCTCTCGACGGGCAGCAGAATACCCTCAAGCTGACCACGGCCTATTACTACACCCCCGCGGGCCGCTGCATCAATAAGCCCGAGAACGCGGTGCGCTTCAAGAAGGCGCAAACAGATTCCGCCCGGAAGGACACCACCTGGTTCTATACCAAGGCGGGCCGCAAGGTACTGGCCGGCGGCGGTATCACCCCGGACGTGATCCTGGCGGGACGCAAATACACCCGTTACGATCAGGAGCTGCTCCGCAAGACGATGTTCTTCAATTACGTGATCAAGAAGCGTAACGACATCGCCAAGCGCCAGAAAATCACCCCGGACTTCACCGTCTCCAAGGACGTCCTGGACGACTTCCGGAAATTCGTCTATACCGATACCACCTTCACGCGCTTCAAGAGCGCCTCCATGATCGCCCTGGACAATTTCCGCGACGTGGTGAAGAAGGAAAGGGCCGATCGCGATAGCTCGGTCGCGGCCGACCCCGACAAGACCCAGGTGGATCAGGCGACCAACACCTTGGACGGGATCCTTAGGGCCGAAGCCGATAAGGAATTCGAACGCAACCTGGACTTCATCGCCTACCAGCTCAAGTGCGAGCTCCTGGGAGCCGCCCTCGGCGAAGACGCCCGCACCGCCTTCGAATTGAAGAACGACAATCAGGTCATCGAGGCCAGCCGCTATCTCGCCGACCAGAAAATGTTCGCCAAGGCCTTCAAGAAGGGTAAGGACAAAGGCTAACCTTCTTGAAGGCCCGCGTTCAAAAAAGGTAAGGACAAGGGTTAAGGTTCCGGGCCGCCGGGAAAATGAAGAAGGCCCCGCTTTTGGCGGGGCCTTTCCGTTTCTACCATCGGCTAATACCATCAACGCAATCGTCTATTTCGCGCTAGCCTGCTTGAAGGGGATGACCACGACCGGTCGGCGCGAAACCTCTTCGTAGCCGGCGCCCACCTTCGCCGCCGCTTGCGCTCCATCGATTCCCGAACCCTGCGCGGCAACTTTCCCCGCCGCCGAGCGCTTGGGCAGGCCGCGATGTTCCACCACCTTGCCCTCGCCGCTGATGTGGTAGTCGAGATGCGCCGGCGATCCCCACCATTCCACCCGGCCCGAACCGGTCAAGGCCAAGTCCAAGGTCGACTGGTAATCCATGTCCAGGAACACGTAGCCCGATCCGCTCAGGTCCACGTTGGCGTCTTCGGCCAACAGGTTCTCGGCATGGATGGCGCCTTCTCCCGCCAGGGTGGCCGTTAACGAAGCCGCGAAGCCCTCCAGATCGATGACGCCGGCGCCGTTCACGGTGGCCCTGAGATTGGTGGCCGTGCCCGAAAACAGGATTTCCCCAGAGCCGTTCAAGGTGAGATCGAGGTCGGGGAAATCGCCGCCTTCCTGGATTTCCACCGTGCCGCTTCCGTTGTGGACCAGGGAGCGTAGCCCGGGCACGACCACGGTGATTTGCGGTTCGACGGTGGGCGCGATGGTATAGGGGAGGCCGATGGTGAGGGTCCCGTTCCAGGAATCCGTCGTCAGGTACCCGGTCAGGTTCCCGTCGGTGGTGACATAAGCCGCGTAGGCGTCGCCCGACTTCACGGTCACGTGGACGGGAGCATCCAAGCGTACGCGATCGAAGGCCGGGAGGCTGCGGGTTTCGGTAACCGCCATGCCGTTGCCTTGGGCATCCTGCACGTCCATGACCATGCATCCGGAAAGCAGAAGGGGGAGGGTCGCGAGGATCAACCAGGTTTTCATGTTTCGCTCCTTCGCCGACCCATTCGCCCGGGCCGGGTTCGCCGGACCTGATTAAATCAAAAGCCGGGCCAGATCTTTTCCGCCAGGGTGGGCCCTGGAAACGCCGAATTCCCGCCATAAGCCTGCCGCTTCCGCCTTCGCCGTCTACGCTATGGACAGGCCTGTCCAGCAATCGGATGATTAGCGTGTTCCCTGCGTGAAACGGAATCAGGGCCCTCCGCTCCCCGGCCTCCCCGCTCCCCGAGGCGCATAGAACTGCGCTGGGCTCCGGAAGGGAACGCGGAAGCCGTGCCGGGGCCGGCATAGGGATGAAATCGGATCCGATTTGGAGGAGCGCCGGTCCGCTCCGGGATGAACCCAGGCCCGATCAGGCCATGAGGTCGATCTTACCGCCCGTGCCCGGCGGGCTTGGGGACCGCGGAGGCGGGAGCGATTCGAGCAAGCGGGAAGCGGTGTCCTTGGCCAGGTCATGGGACTTTTTGAGCAATGTCAGATTCTTGGTCGAATCCGCATTGTTGGCGGACTGCGCGCTGGCGGCTGGCTGCGCGCCGTCACCGGAATCCGAGTTGTCGCCGGAACCCGTGCTAATGGTGGGTTGCGGGGGAGGTGTCGATCCGAGGCTTGATAGGGCGTCCATGGGGAAGAGGTTATCGCCGGCGCGGCGCGCCGTCAAGGGCCGGCGGATTCGGACCGGTTTCTACATTTGAGGTATGGCCAAAAAGTTCATCATCGAGGGCGGACGCTACCTGAAAGGGGAGATCCGCGTCAGGGGCGCCAAGAACGCGGTGACCAAGCAGATGGTGGCTTCCCTCCTGGCCCCCGGCAAATCCGTCCTCCAGAACGTGCCTGAAATCGGGGACGTGGAAATTACCAAGCAAATCCTGGCTTCCATCGGCTGCGTCGTGGCCCATGACCCGGAAGCAGGCGTGATGTCCTTGGATGCCACGCACCTTTCCACCCATCGCGTGCCGGAAGAATACTCCGGCTTGAACCGCATTCCCATCCTGATGGCCGGCGTCCTGCTTCATCGCTTCGGCGCGGCGGAAATACCCATGATGGGCGGATGCGATATCGGTCCGCGGCCGGTGGATTTCCATCTCGAGGGCTTGCGTTCCCTGGGCGCGGACATCCAATATGAAAAGGGCGTGTACCGGTTCGCCGCCAAACGGCTCACTGGAGCGCGCATCACCTTGCCTTTCCCCAGCGTTGGCGCGACGGAAAACATCATGATGGCGGCGGCCACCGCCAAGGGCACGACCGAGATCAAGAATGCGGCCATCGAGCCGGAGATAGTGGACCTGGCCCTGTTCCTCCAGTCCATGGGAGCCATCATCACCCAAGAGACCGATCGCACCTGGGTCATCCAGGGGGTGGGCGAATTGCATCCGGCCCAGCACCGGGTCATCAATGATCGTATCGAAGCCGCTTCCTTCGCGGTCTCCGCCATCGCCACCGGCGGCGATGTCACCATCAAGGGCGCGGATCAGCTGCATATGCTCACCTTCCTCAACTGGTTGCGGAAGGCCGGAGGCGAGTTCGAGACGGTGGAAGGGGGCATCCGCTTCGCCGGCGTGCATAGCAAGCTGAAGCCCATCGCGGTGGAAACCGGCGTCCACCCCGGCCTCATGACCGATTGGCAACAGCCGCTCGTCATCCTGCTAACCCAGGCCCACGGGATGTCGGTGATCCACGAGACGGTATACGAGAACCGATTCGGGTATACCGAAACCCTCAACCGCATGGGCGCCAAGATCCAACTCTATAACGAATGCCTGGGCGGCCGCGATTGCCGCTTCCGCAACCTGGGGCATCGCCATTCCGCCGTCATCATGGGGCCGACGCCATTGCAAGGCGCCTCCATCGAGATCCCCGACCTGCGCGCCGGTTTCTCGTACCTGGTGGCCGCGGCCCTCGCGAAAGGCAAAACCGTCCTTTCCGGGGTGAACTACATCGAGCGCGGGTACGATCGCGTGGTCGAGAAATTCCGGACGTTGGGCCTACCCATTTCCGTGGTCGAGGAATAAGCGGTTGCCGAAGCGTATCCGGATGAGGGGATTGCAGACGTTATGACCCGGTCCTTCGCGTTCCTCAGCAAAAAGGGCGGCGTGGGTAAAACCACCTTCTGCCTCAACTGCGCCCATGCCTTGGCCTTTTCCGGCTTCCGCACCTTGCTGGTGGACATGGACGGCCAGGCCAATCTCACCCGGCACCTCTTGCGCGGATCCCCCGGGCCCGGCCTGCCGGATATTTCCAAGGCGTTGTTGCGCCGAAGCCCGCCGGATGAATCCATCCTCACCACCGGTTACGAAAACCTGGAATTGCTCGCGGGCAGCGCCAGCCTCGACGATCTCCCCATCCTCGATCCGCGCCTCTTGCGGGAGCCCACCCGTTTGAAAATGATCCTGGAAGAACTATCCGGCGATTACGATTTCATCCTGGCGGACTGCCCTCCAAGCGTCAACTGGCTCACGCGCATGGGGCTTTTCGCCGTGCAAGGGGTGATCGTACCCATCCAGGCCGAGCCCTACGCCCTGCAGGGCCTGCAGGATCTGATCCCGATGCTGGACAAGATGACGGCCACGGCGCAGTTGCACAAAATCGTGGTCAACATGTACCGGGCCAATACCCAGCTGCACCAATCCATCCTACGGGAGATCGCCGAGGCCTTTCCCGGTCGCATCGCCAAGCAGGCGGTGCGCCAGACCATCCACCTGGCCGAAGCCGCCCGGGCCGGGCTCTCCATCTTCGAATACGCGCCCGCCTCCAGCGGCGCCTTGGATTTATACGCCCTCTGCTTCGAGTTGTTCGACCTCTCGCCCGAGAAGGTGAAGGAGCGGGTGCTGGCCCGCACGGCCCCAGTTACCGGGCATGTAGGTGACGTTAGCGGATCCGCGGGCGATGGGGTACCGCAGCGCGAGCCTTCCGAAGGCGTAACGACCTTCCCCGAGTCCGGCAATTCCGATCGCGCCTAGCTAATCCCCGACGCCGAAATCCAGGCCCAAGCGCTTTCGCAGCCCTGCGTTGGCGTTATGGTTGTGCTCCCAATAGGTGTCGCGCAAAGAAGCGATCAGCACGCCTTTTTCGCCCCGGCTGTTTTCCCAGCCCAGCAAGGTATGCGGCGATGCTTCTTCTACGTGCCACGTGGTCGTGACCCCTTGCGCCTCCAAGGTCCATCGCATGGCCGGGACCGTTTCGCCCTGGGCCAGAAAGGGTTCCGGCCCGGACTTGGCCAAGACCGCTTCCGCGATGGCCAACGGGACATGCCGTTTGCGCCGTTCCCAAAGGCCCGGCACTAGGTGGATCTTCCGCGAGGTTCCGTTCGCCTGTACGGGGCCGTCGAGCTCCCTGACTAGGATGGGCATCTCGTCCTCATAATAAAGGGCGGAATCGCCTCCGGGAGGATAGGCCAAGGTCGCGATGGAGTCGCCTTCGGCCTCGAAATAGGAATGGATCTCGGAGCGCAATCCGCGCGGTCCGGGTATGAGTTGATGGAAGACGTTGCCGCACCATTCTTGCGACGTGAAGGATACTTTCCGCGGTTGCAGGAAGCGGTTGACCCCCGGCCCCGAAAGCCCCGCGAAGACCGAAGTCAGGATGGAGTAATCGTATATCCCGGTGTTGAATTTAAGGACGTGATTGAGCTTGAGGACGGGAACGCGCAACTCGCGAGGGATGCGATCGCTTTCCGCCTTGATGCGGGTGCGCGCGTCCATCTCTTCGTACACGTACACCAATACGGCTTGGCCCTTCCGCATTTCACCGTAGCGCTCCACGTCCACGGTATAACTCGCGATTTCGGCCAGGCCGGATTTCCAATACCGCAGGAAGCCGGCGCTCGGACCGGTTCGTCCCGCCGCCGCGCCGATCGAAAGCGCGGCCAGCATTGATAATACGGTCATGTGGAGTTACCTATTCTGGGATGAAGGAATGCCGATGGGTAAGATAAACCCTTTCCGCCGCATGCGCCTCTTCGCCCTTTTCTCCCTGCTTTCCATGTTCCTCGCCGCTCCCCGCGCCCAAGTGGTCAACCGCGCCGCGGTGGAGAGTTTCCTCTTGGAAGGCGAAGTGGGGAAGGCCCAGAAGATCCTGGAAAGTTATCTGGGTTCGTCGGACCTCGCCTACCAGGACAGCGTTTATATCCTGAAGAACCTGGGCGTGCTTTATAGCTCGAGCCCCAAGCGCAAGGAGCTTGGGGACCGATACTTCTACAGGCTGCTGGATCTGGATCCCTTCGCATCCATCCATGATACCTACGCCAGCAACACCATCCTGGCCCGCTTCAAGAAGATCCGCAAGACTTATCAGTCCCAAAAGGGAGGGAAAGCCTTGGTACCGGCCGTGGCGGTTTTCGACTTCACCGGCGAGGGCCTCAAGGAGGGGGACGGGGTCGCCATGGCGCAGCAATTCATCGCGGAGATGCAACGATTGGACGTGTTCCACACCCTCGATCGCAGCAGCGTGGCGGAGACCTTCGAAAAGATGCGCATGGCCCCGGAGAAATGCGTCAGCAAAGAATGCCGCTTGGACATCGCCCGCCGTCTGACCGCCGACGATATGGTGACGATCCATGCTTCTCGCCTGGACACCGTCTTCACCTTCACGCTGGCCTATATCAACGTGGAAACCGGCGAAGCCACGACGACCTTGACCGAAATCTACGCCAAGCGGCCCGAGAAAATCCTCGCCGAAGGATTCAGCGATCTCGCCAATGAGCTCCAGAACCATGAGGCTGCCTTCTTGAACCTGAGCATGGAACCCACCAACACCCAATTGACCATCGATCACTCGCCCATGGCCGCCATCGCTTCGCGGGTCCCGCTGAATCCCGGCAAACATCGCATTTGCGGGAGCAGCCCGGGATACGAGACCCTTTGCAAGGAATTCGAGGTCAAGCGCGCGGATGCGCTCACCTATTCCCTGGTTCTACTGCCCAAGGCCGGTTCGCAGATCCAGTCCCCGAAGCCTAAGGATGAGGATGAGGACGACCCCGAAGAGACTCCCTCCGCGCCCGGCGAACCGAAGGGCTCGCATGCATTCGTCTGGTGGGTATTGGGTGGCATGACCGCCTTGGCGGTGGGCCTGGCCGTCCTCTTCGCCGCTAAGGGCTGAAACGAAAAAGCCGGGCGGCGATACCGACCCGGCTTCCATGAAGTTTTCCCGACTCCGGCCCCTAGAGCCTCGGCCGGATGCGCTCCGGAACTAGTCCGCGCTCGGTAACAGCAGGGTTACGCCCGTCAGTTTCCCGTCTTGCAGGGTAAGCGCTTCGCGGTTCTTCTGATCGATCTGGGCCAGGCGATGCTTGGACGATTCCTTCAACCGGCCCTTATCGTCCAGTAGGAGCTTGCGCTCGTTCTCGTTTATCATGGCCAGGGCGCCGGACCAGTTTTTCCGGTTTACCGCCGAGAAGAACTTGTTCACGGCGGACTTGAGCTGCGGGTCGTTCGGGTTTCCCGCGGAGGCGGCCATGGAAGCGGCCATATCGTCCTCCTGGGAGGGAGCGACGGCGGCCTCCGAAGCCATGGGGCCCTGGGGAGCGGCGGCGGCGCTCGGGGAAGAAGAATCCGGCACGCCGCTGCTTTCATTGGAAGCCATGTTCGCGGTGGCTTCGCCTTGTTTCAGGTTGGGCAGCAAGCCGTAGATGCCAGCGATATGGCCGTTCTCAACCCGCACGGCAGGGCTGCGGATCAATCGTTGCAGAGGGAGGGCCATCAGCATTTTCTGCTTTTCGGGAGGCACGACGCCTCCCTCGAGCATGAGGGCCTTTTCCTCGGGCACCATGTAATCGACGGCCTTGGTGAAGTTGCGCTTGGAAAGGGATTCCCCGAAACCGGTCAACAGTTCCAGCAAATCGTCCGACCGCGGTGCTTGGGAGACCTCTTTGTTCGAGGTGGCGCAAGCCACGAGCAATCCCATGGCGGCCGCCAATCCAATCCGAGATCTGGCGAATGTTTTCATAAAATCGGAACCCCTTCCAATTCGGCCATCGCGGTAAAACGGCCGCATTTTCAGCCCATAATATAGCCTCATAACCCCGGAAGCGGGCCGCATTTTAGCCGCGGCCCTCGCTTGTGGCAAGCGTTCGATTTCGATCGAAATTGGGTACTTCGGGTTCCCTCCCAAGTTCCGGCAATGCCGCAAGAGGTTAAAACCCTTAACCTCTCCCAATGGTCCAACTTCGCCCGATTTGCGATATTCGGATGGGGCCTTTTCCGCGGCCCCGGGATATACTTTTCCAACGGGATGGGGATTCTGGTGTCGGTACGTATCGCCGGGCTTTGGGCAGCCGGTATGGGAATGGCTTGGGCCGGAACGGCTTCGCGTATTCCTTGGGTTCCTAAGATTTCCCATCAACCGATTCCGGCCGTTTCCGCGCCTTTCCTTTGGGGCTCCTTCGGTATCGATGGGCCCCGTCTGGCCGCCTTCAAGGCCTTAACCGCGCATATGCATATGGACTCGACCCGGCACTGGGAGGTCCGGAACGGCCGCTTGTGCATCTCATACGACTTGATGCAGGACCTGGCCGGCGGGAAATTGTCGCCCGGCGAGGGCCATCTGGGCGAAAAGCTGGCCGAGGCGTTGGCCGGTAAAGGCTTGGCATTGGAAGCCCCCGCTTCCGCGCATGCCCAGTACCTACCCGGGGACGAGCAAGTGCTCGCCGCCCCGCAATGGGCCATCCATAACACCGGGGTCACCGTACAGGGGCTGGCGGCGCAGGCGGGAATCGATGTTAACATCGAAAAGGTATGGGACAAGTTCTCGGGCAGCGATTCGCTGGTCATGGCGGACGTGGATGCGGGATTCGATTTCAATCATCCCGATTTGAAAGGCCGCAATTGGATCAACGCTGCCGAGGCCCATGGGAAGCCCGGCGTCGATGACGATGGCAACGGCTACGTGGACGATTCGATCGGCTGGGACTTCGTCGATAACGACAATTATCCCCTGGACGTGCATGGGCACGGGACCATCACCAGTTCGGTGATGGCCGCCGGATTCGACAACCAGATCGGCATCGCGGGGGCCTTGGCCCACGCGCGTATCATGCCCATCCGGGTTTTGGACGCCAGCGGTCATGGGGACGAGGCCGTGATCGCCAAGGGCATCCAATACGCGGTGCGCAATGGGGCCAAGGCCATCAATTTCAGCATCGGCGGCAGCGCCGACAACGCGGCGATGAAGGCCGCCTTCCAGGCCGCGCAAACCGCGGGCGTCCCGATCATAGTCGCGGCCGGCAACGACAGCATCGATCTGAACCTCCATCCTACGTATCCTGCGAGTTACCCTTTCAATAACATCATCGTCGTGGCCTCCCACGGCCCCGGGGGGCTTCTCAGCCACTTTTCCAATTGGGGGCATACCACGGTCCATTTGGCCGCGCCCGGTGAGTTCATTACCACTTGTTCCATGCCCGATCCCCTTTATCCTTGGGGTTCGTATTTCGAGACCGATACCATCGGATGGGATACCGTGGGCTCGTGGAGGCTCACCAAGGTCGCGCCTTTAGAGCGGGCCCAATCCCTCGAATGGGTCGGCGGGGCCAACGCCTCCATCACGACCCTGGATACCCTGGATCTGCGGGGCATCAAGGGCGGCGTCCTCATGTTCCGCGAGGACTTCAAGGCCGCGAACAAGTATGATGCCTTGATTCTCGAGTACAACAAGGTCGATAGCAGCAATTGGAGTACGCTTGCCGTCTACGGGGGCCAGGTATCCGGGAGCAGCTACCAATCCTTCGCCTTGGGCGATGTGGACGGTTCCCGTTTCCGCTTGCGTTTCCGCACCTCCCTATCCAACCTGTTCTCGCCTACCGGACGCTCGTTGAAGGTGGATGAAATCCTGCTAAAGATCCCCAATCAGGATCCGGCGGCGGAACATGGCTATCATCATTACGATGGTACTTCGGTGGCGGCCCCTTATGTTACCGCCTACGTTGGGCTCTTGCGCCTGGCTTGCGATCGGATGGGAGTTCCCTTTTCCAGGGACCGCGTCCTGGCCGGAGTGGATACCATGGCTTCCCTGGCAGGCAAGGTCGCTACGGGCGGCCGCTTGGATATGTATAAGGGCTTGCAATTCTACCTGGAGAACCTGCCGAGCCTCCGCGTAACCGACTCCACTACTTTGGCCTGGAAGGCGGGGAACCAGGTGGAATATTCCCTTTCCGTCGATCCGCTGGGACAGGCCCCCTACACTTACTCGGTGCTCGGCCTTCCTTCCGGCGTGGGGATCGATGGCGCGGGCAAACTCATCTGGACCCCCACTGACGCCCAAGCGGGATCCTACGTGATGCGATTCGTCGCCGAGGGGCCGACCACCCTGCGAAGCCTTCTCACCATAAAAGTCGATCCCGCCGATCCCAACCCGGTCCCGATCGCCCGCTTCCCGGCCGTCGCGCGCGAATGGATGCTGGGAGGGCGGGCTTTCCGCTTTCCGCCCGGTATGGAGTCCGGCCGGCACCTGATCGAAATCTCCGCCGTTGATGCGGCAGGGCGCGTTACCCTCCTTACCAGGAAATGGATGGAAGCCCCGGCCTTGGGCGCGGCGCCGTCCCTGGCCTCCCTCACCGCCGGTTTCCATGGATGGCGGGTGCGCGCGGACGGAATCTTCCTGACCGCCCGTTGACCGGGAGACGGTTTCCGGGCGGTTGCCATGGAAAGCGTTTATTTTACAAAGGAACAGACCCGGATTTAGTTTTCCGTATTTCGGGAGCGACTACTGTATTCCACGACAGGTCCTGCTTTTCTACTGACCAAAAAAGACGGAGAGTTCCTGCGGGTGCTCGCCAGCATCCTGGTCGTGGTAGCTCACTGCGTGCACGTATGGGTCGAAGGCTTCGCCGTCCATCGCGAATTCCTCTCGCTCTCCTTCCTTTCCGCGGTGCTCGATCAGCTCACCCGTTTCACCGTTCCGCTTTTCTTCTTCCTGTCCGGTTTCGGGCTAACGCTCCAGCTTCGTGACGGACCTTTACGGCTGCGGGAGTACTACCGATACCGGCTGTCCAAGATCCTGGCGCCTTTTCTGATCTGGTCGCTTCTCACCGCTTTCCGCCACCAGGAATTCATCCTGGGCATGCCTTGGGCATCCGATCCGCGCGCCGCCGGCCTCCTCTTCCTGCGTTTCCTGCTTCTGGACGGTTTCGATTACCAATATTATTTCGTCATCGTCATTTTCCAGTTTTACCTGGTTTATCCCCTGCTGTATAAGCTCGGGCGATCCCGATTATTCATGGCCCTTTTCCTGGTGCTCCATCTGGCCCTCATGTCCCCGGTCGAAACCTACCTGCAACTCGCGGGGATACAGCTGCCCAATATCCACCCCAATCTCCTGGCATTCCATTGGCTCTATTGCTTCGCCGGCATGCATGCGGCGTGGAACAAGGATTTCCTCATCGGGTCGGTGGGCCGCTGGAGCGGGCGGAAAATCGTGGGATTCTGGTTGGCGACCTTGGCCCTGATGATCGGGGAATTCCTGGGCAATATCTGGAACGAGAAGGGGCTTTCCGATACCGATCATTTCAATCGCTGGTCCGTGGTGCTCTATTGCCTTTCCTCCCTGATCCTTTTCATGAAGTACAAGTCCATCCTGGCGGCTCGCGTGTACGATTCCCCGTTCGGGCGCTTCTTGTTTTCCCACGTAGCGCCTTTCACGTTTTTCGTATACCTGGCGCATACCCACGTTTTGCGTTTGGTGGACTACCTGCTCTGGGAGGTCACCATCTTCGACTACCTGAACCGCATTCTGCTGGTGGTCGCCGGATCGTATCTGTTGGCCTGGACCACCCAATGGCTGTTGGAGGATTTCCCCCGCTTACGGTTCTACTTGGGTCTTCCCAAGAAACCGATCGTGGACTGGTCCAGGGTCCCGGGCGCCCGGCTTTTCCGCCTGCGCGTGGCGCAGACAGGAAGGGATTCCGGTCGCGCCGCTTCCATGCAAGCCGGTCCCATGGCGGGGCATCCCGCGCAATCGGGCCAGGCCGCCTTGAGCCGAAGGCTCTCTTCCGATCATCCCGCGGTTTAATCGGGACCTTCAGGAACTTTAGGCCCTTTAAAATGGGGCCCATAAAATAAGAACGGCGGCCGGGTGGCCGCCGTTCTTTACTTCAATCCGAGAGTGGAATCAGAAGTGGAGTCCGCCGCCGGTAGTCGAGGTATCGGTCGGGGGAGTGCCGCCGGTTCCGCCGTCATGGGACGTATCGTGGCCGGAGTTACCGCCAGAGTGGCCGTTCCCGCTGCCGCAATCCACCGACATGGCGGGAGTGGTCTCGGCCTTGCAGGTGCCGAGATAATCGCCATGGGCGAGATGGGCCTTCACCGCCGCCGCGCCCACCACGATGGTATGCGCATTGGCCGGGTTTCCCGGGGGGATGTGGCAAATTGCGACCTTACCGCCGGAGCGGTCAAGGGCAAGCCCATCATGGGACGCGCTTGTGCCGGGATTGTCCGAGCAGGGTTTGGCTGCGGGAGGCATATCCTTGCAAGCGCCTAGCTTGTCGCCATGGGCGAGATGGGCCTTCACGGCGGGATTGCCGACCGTGATGGTATGGGCATTGGCAGGATTTCCGGGCGGGATGTGGCAGATGGTGGTCTTACCGACCCCACCCCCATGATCGGAGGAGTCCGCCGAACCGCTTTGGCTCATGGCCAGGGTTGCATTGCTTTGCGAGGAGTCCGTGGGGTTCATACAGCCCAGCATCCAGACGGTGCCTACCGCTCCGGTGAGGGTCAATAGGGATTGCGCGCGTCCCTTAATCATTGAGTGAAGACCTTCCTGCCAAGGAATGGACATAATGTAACCCCGAAGGGAATCTTATGCGAGAATATTCCCGTTGCAATGCCGAATAGATTCGGGTTTTTTCATCCCGTAATAGGCAATTTGAGGACCGATGGTACAACTGGCGCATTGGAACGCGCAGTTCCGCTTCCCGGGAATACGTCGCGAAAAGCTGCGTTCCTGACGCGTATAAGTTATGCCGTATCCTTAGGAGCATCATGCCCGCATTCGCGCTTTCCCGCCTTCGCTTCCCGATTGCATCCGCTTTCATTACCCTGGCGCTATCCTCGGGGTTGGCCGGACGGGCCGCGGCCCAGAGCGAAACCGGTCGCATTTGCGAGGTGAAACCCGTGTTGCGATGCCTGGATAAATCGAAGATCGAAGGCGATACCCTTTACGTTCCGCTGGATGCGGCCGCCATCCGCAGCGACGGATTCCTCATCTGCGACAGTTCGTACAATTACACCACCGCTCCCGACATCGTTCTCATCATGGACAATACCGCGTCCATGGACAGCATCCAAACGGTGGATGGCGTCCCGCGCTACTGCGAATTCCCGGCTTCGGAAACCGAGGATCCCGGTTGCATCAGCGGCGATCCCCACAAGCTGCGCGGCCCCGCCCTGCGGACCTTCCTGGATAGCGCGTTGGTAAAGGGCGGTAAGGGCATCAACGTAGGCATCGTCCTATTCTCTTCGCAAGCCGATTCGGTTTCGGACAAGTTGACGCCCCTGACTTCCGCCAGTGTCGACTCCATCAAGTCCTCCATCGTAATGAAAGCGCATCTGGGAGGAACCAACTATCATGTCGCCTTCACCGAGGCGCGCCGCCTGCTGGCCCAATCGCGCAAGCCCAAGGACGAGCAATTCATCATCTTCGTCTCGGACGGGCGGCCCAACCTTCCCGTGAGCAATCCGTACCTGTACAAGCAGTATTGGGACAGCCTTCCGGTGGTGCACAGCATTTACCTCGGGGACAATGAAGCCAACTTCAAGGACATGCAGGACATTTCCGATCATACCCATGGGACGTTCTTCCATATCCGCGATGTCGGCGCCTTGGCCAGCTACCTGACCAACGATCTCGCCAAGCAACTGTTCCGCCGCGCCACGCCTACCCTAACGACGGTTCGTAATCTGACGGATTCGGTCGTGTTCCAGGTGGATGCGGCGCACCATGCGGCCCTGCCGGACTCGGGGGCGTACACCCTGCAGATGCCCGGCCCCTTGGAGTTGGTTAAAGGGGTGAACGACATCCTCGTCAAGACCGAGTACGGATACGGGGGTACTACCCAGGACGTGCATTTCTCCATCGTCCGCGCCGTCGCCCGGCCCGATGACCTCACTCTGCAGCAGTCCTGCCGCGCCCTGCCCGAGCTCCTGGTCTACAACAACAAGGGCGATACGCTCAACCTGTCCGGGAAGCCATACACCATCAACGATACCGCGGTGCGCTATAGCCTGACCACCAACGTCTCCCTGGACTCGTTCAACGTGCTGATCCAGACGCAGAGCGCCGCCACCTCCCAGAAGGATCTCGAAGCGGTGCTGAATACCGCCGCCAACAAAAAAGATTCCACCTGGACCGGCTCACGGCCATTCGAGCATCAGACCGTCGATAAGCATCCCGGGGACGGCAAGCTGCAGGTCGATCATGGCGAGACGATTATCCTTTCCTACCACAATCCGTATATCCGGGAAGACAGCGCCAGCGCGCGCGTGCGCGTGAAGTACGGGCCCGATTTCGACAAGGCCGCCTACCGGGATCTGAACGGCGACGGGCGCATCGAAACGGTGACCATCCGCTTCCTGGACGCCCTGCCTGTCCTGCCCGCCAAACTGGGATTCAAGATCGTGGATGCGACCGGGGCAAGCGCCGAACGCACGGCCACAGGCGGGGAAATCAAGTTCGCCCCTGCCGCGGGCGGAGGCGACGATCATAACTCCCTCATCGTTACCCTCTCGAACCCGTTCCCCTTCGGGATGACCTCGGTGGCCAACGCCGATTCCTCCGGGCATACCTACCGCCAAGCGGACATTCCCATGGTCGACGCGACGTTCAGGGTGGACGATTCGGTGCCGCCGGTGATCGTATCCGCCGAGGTGACAACGGACAAAGCCACCAACCAGCCGAAGGTGGTTGTGACCTATTCGGAGCCGATCAATCTGGCTGAACCTTCCATTGAGCCGTTGGTCTTCAAACGGGACACTTTGGAATTCACCGGCAAGGATCTGCCCATCGCGAAAATGGAGAAGACCGATGCCCGCCATTGGACCTTCTGGATCCAATCCGGCACGGATTACAAACCCGTGGGCGGCGATTCGGTGGCGATCAACAACAACGGGGAGACCCGGGATGCGAACGGCATCGCGCCCAAGCGCAAACTGTTCGAACCCTTGTTCGGACCGGCTCCAGGCCAGAAAATCTCGGACTTCTACGTAACCTTCGCCAATGGTTCCCGGGGCAGTGGGGCCGCGGGTTCGGCCACCGTCAATAACGATGCCGTGTTCATCCCCGTCGACTCCAAAGGATATCCGGTTCCCGGCGATGCCAGCGCCGGAAAATGCCCGAGTTGCGCGGCCCAGGACAACGGCAACTTCGCGGGTTCGGTGATCCACATCCTCACCAAGCAGCCGGTGCATTACGACTTCACCATCTTCTCCAACCTGGGCCAGGTGGTGGTCCATGGCTCGGGAGACATCGGGGATGCGGACTTAAGCTTGCTCGATAAGATCGAAAGCGACTCGCATGATCCCAGCCAGACGCAATACGTGCAGCGCATCGTCTGGACCGGCCGCACCGACAATGGGGTAATGGCGGGCACCGGGGCCTACGTGCTCAAGGCCGTCTTCCATTATGAACGCAACCTCAAGACCGGAGCGCATGCTTCGGCGGAAACCAAGATCACCCGATTCGGTTTCATGCGCGCCTGCTGCCAGGCGTACAACGACAAGTGGTATTACTGAGCGGGAGAGCCTGAAAGACTAACGGCGCCCTGGAAAGGACGCCTAGTCGCCGGAGGCGCCTAGCGAAGGGGGGAACGGAGATGGAGGGAGTCGAACCCCCGGACCGTTTTCACGGACTTCTGATTTCGAATCAGACGCAATAGACCACTCTGCCACATCTCCGGGGGGGAATTTAAAAAAAAATCCGCGGTTCTTGGAGCCGAGGGCCCGCAGGCGTATTTTCTGGCTTAGAAGCGTTGCATGGTCCTGAACGGGACTCCGCTTCTCAACGAGCCAAGGGGCCCGTAGGCCCGGCAGCCCCCTGAAAAAGGACCCGCATGACCTCCAAGAAAGCTTACCGCGTGCGGCCCAAAGGCCGTGACGGGGAGTATGCCACCGTTGAAGCCTTCGAGCGCAAGGGTAGGGCCCATCGTAAAGTCTTACGCTTCCGCCAGCCCCAGGAACGGACCGTCCCCAGTACGGCCCGCGCCTTGCGGGAGGGCTACCCCACGCGGCTCGGGGCCACCCTCCATGAGGATGGGATCAATTTCGCCGTCCATGCCCCCCAGGCCCGCGAGGTTTTCTTGGTGCTTTTCGATTCGGTCGAATCGGAGGCGCAGGAGGTTATCCGCTTGCCGGGCCGGACCCGGTTCATCCATCATGGCTTCGTGGAGGGCTTGAAAGAAGGCCAGCTCTACGCCTTCCGGGCCCGCGGGGAATGGAATCCCGCCCGGGGCTTGCGTTACAACGAGAACAAGCTGCTTATCGATCCGTATGCCCGCGCCTTCGCGGGCAGGTTCCGCTTCGACGGCAATCTGCTGCTCCCTTACGATCCGCTATCGCCCGATAAGGATTTTTCCCTGGACGAGCGGGACAGCGCCGCGGCCGTCCCCAAGTGCATCGCTTACGCCCGGGCCTTCGAATGGGAAGGGGACCGGCCGCCGCGCATCCCCATGGGCGAGCTGATCATTTACGAGACCCATCTGAAAGGGTTCACCGCCAATCCCAATAGCGGCGTCAAGGCTCCCGGAACCTATCTGGGGTTCATCGAAAAGATCCCCTGGCTGGCTTCGCTCGGGATCAACGCGGTGGAACTGCTCCCGATCCATGCCAAGTTCCCGGCGGAAAACGAAGGGCGGGACGGCCGCGGCAATTATTGGGGATACAACACTTACGGCTTCTTCGCGCCGGAGCCCGGTTACGGCAGCCGCAAGGAGGCGGGATGCGAGGTGGAGGAATTCAAGACCCTGGTCAAGGCCCTGCACCAGGCGGGCATCGAGGTGATCCTCGACGTGGTCTACAACCATACGGCGGAGGGCAACGAACTGGGCCCCTTGATCGGTTTCAAGGGCCTGGACAACGGGGGTTATTACTCCCTCTCCGGAACGGGGCCGGAACCGCGGCGCTATTACATGAACCATAGCGGTTGCGGCAACACGGTCGATTTCGGGAACCCGGTGGTGGTGCGCCTGGCGCTCGATAGCCTGCGCTATTGGGTGGAGGAATTCCATGTGGACGGATTCCGCTTCGATCTCGCCACCGTGTGCGGGCGCGGCTTCTGGAACGGTTTCGATTCGCGCGGCCCCTTCTTCCAGGCCCTGGCCCAGGACCCGGTCCTCAACCAGGCCAAGGTCATCGCCGAACCCTGGGATTGCGGGACTTTCGAGCAAGGCAACTTCCCGGTGGGCTGGTCGGAATGGAACGCGAAGTTCAGGGACTGCGCCCGCAAGTTCGTCAAAGGCGACGCGGGCCAGCTCAATGAATTGGGTTGGCGCCTCACGGGCTCGGCCGATCTCTTCGCCGACGACGGGCGTAGCAGCGACGCCAGCATCAATTTCGTCACCTGCCACGATGGCTATACCCTGAACGATCTGGTGAGCTACAACGAAAAGCACAATGATGCCAACGGGGAGGAAAACCGCGACGGGTATAACGACAACCTGTCCTGGAATTGCGGGGCCGAAGGGGAGAGCGAGGACCAAGCCGTGCAAGGCTTGCGCCGCCGCCAGGCCCGGAACTTCTTCTGCATGCTCCTCTTCTCGCAAGGCGTTCCCATGATCGGTCACGGTGACGAAATGCTGCGCACGCAAGGGGGCAATAACAACGCCTATTGCCAGGATAATCCCCTGGCCTGGATGGATTGGAGCCTCGCCGATCGCAACGCGGCCATGGTCGAGTTCGTGAAACGCGCCATCGCCCTGCGTAAGCGCATTCCCCTGCTCAACGGCCGCCGCTTCTTCCTCGGCAAGGGCGGACCGGGGGGCATTCCCGACATTACCTGGTATGGGCAGGACGGGAAGGATCTGCAATGGAACGATACCGAATGCCGGCGGCTCGCCTACCGTCTCGACGGATCGGAATGGACCTGGGAGGCGGACGAGACGCAGGAGACCCCTCCTGGCGCTCCCGACGCTCCGCCCGAGGGCCGCGCAGGGATGGCGCAGGGAAGCGTCAATGGCCATCATCAGGGGCCGGGGCGGGCCCGTAGGTACTACTTCATCTTCAATATGGATCCCGAGGAAGGCGATTTCGTCCTGCCCCTCGTTCCCGAGGGCCGCGCCTGGCGTCGGGTGGCCGATACGAGCTTGCCCGACGGCGAGGATTTCCTGGCGCGCGGGCGGGAAGCCCGCTTGGAGAATCCCGGCGCCTACCGGGTCCCGGGCCGCGCTACGGTGATCCTCATGGATTGAACCGTACTGAAGGCGGCTATCTTCGGCGCTGTTGCTATATTTGCCCCCCGGACCGAAGGGGGATGGCGGAGAATTGGTCTTCCTGACTCGCATGCCGGATATCCCCGAAAACAAGCCGACCCGAAGTGGCCGCGCCGCGCGGCAAGCCAGGCCTTTCCTGAAATGGGCCGGCGGCAAAGGGCAACTCCTCAAAGCGCTTTCGGCCTTTTTCCCCAAGGCCCTTTCCGACGGAAGCGTTACCGATTACTACGAACCTTTCCTGGGCGGCGGGGCCATGTTCTTCCACATGATGCAAGCCTATCCCATGCGCCGGGCCTTCCTGATGGACGCCAACGAGGAGATCGTGCTCCTCTATAAGGTGGTGCAGAACGACGTGGAGCCCTTGCTCTCATGCCTTGGGCAAATGGAACGCGAATACCGGAAACTTTCCCCGTTAAAGCGGCAGGATCGGTACTTGAAGGTCCGCGCCGCCCTCAACCGCGCCCGGCCTGACATGAACTACAAGAAATACGCGAAAGAACCCTGGGTCGAGCGGGCGGCCCAACTGCTCTTCCTCAACAAGACGTGCTATAACGGGCTGTTCCGGGTGAACCGGAGCGGCGGCTTCAATACCCCGTTCGGACGGTACGCCAATCCGACCATCGCCGATGGTGATAATCTGCGCGCGGCTTCGGCGTTGCTGGCCAAGGCGCAAATCCGCCTCGGCGACTTCGGCGAACTCGGCGCGCTGGACGCCCGCCCCCGCGGCCTCTTGAAGCCGGGCTCCTTCATTTATTACGATCCGCCCTATCGCCCCTTGTCGCGTACCTCCAACTTCACGGCCTACAGCCGCTTCGCCTTCGGCGATGCGGAGCAGGAAAGGCTGGCAGGCCTCTTCCGCGCCCTGGATCGCAAAGGCATCTACCAGATGCTCTCCAACTCCGATCCGCGCAATGCCGATCCCGCCGACGATTTCTTCGAACGGACCTACTCCGATTACGGGAAGACCTTCTGGAGGGTACCGGCCACGCGCGCGATCAACTCGGTCGCCAAGGGCCGCGGGCGCATCAACGAGATCGTGATCACGAACTACAGCCCATGATGGAGCGCGATGCGGCTTGGAAGCGCGTTTGCGACGCCTTGCCGGTGGCGGAAACATTGGAGCGCGAAGGCCTATTCGCGATCACCGCGGATGAACTGAAGCGGCACGGGGGCCGTGAACCCCGGCTGATGGCCAAGATCGATACCTTGGCCGAACGTCCAGCCGCCCTGGCGGATCTGGGCGCGGCCCTGTTCCCGGTCCGCAACGGCAAATACGTCCTCTTCCCGGATCCGGACCGGAAAAGCTTCTTCCGCTTCGAGGGCGAGCCCCTGCCTCCCCGCGCCTTCGCCGCAAAGATGGACCTGGGCCGGTTCGATACCTTCCCCCGCGGGCAAGAGGCCAGCGAGAGCCAAGCCTTGGATTCCGCTTTCCTGTCGGGCTTGTTGGCCGCCTTCTGCGGGGAGCCCGGCCTGTGCCTTACCCTGCGGGGCCGGATTTTCTCCGGTGATTTCTCCTTCCGCACTCCGCAGCGCGGCCTTCCCATCGGGGTTTCCCGGGTGCAAATGGAGGTCGACGCGGGCTACGAAGGCGAGGACGGCGTCTACCTGATCGAAGCCAAGCGCGGCCGTCGCGAGGATTTCCATATCCGCCAACTGTGGTATCCCTACCTGCATTGGAGCCAGCGTACGCGCAAACGCGTGGTGCCGATTTTCTTCACCTACAGCAACGGGCAATTCGAATTGTCCGAGTTCGCCTTCGGGCAGGAATTCGGGGAAGCGGCGTTGGTGCGCCGGAAAGCCTATTGCTTGGAAGAACCGCGGGCGGCGGCGGATTTCAAGACCCTTTTCGCGCGCGTGTCCATCGGCGCAGAGCCCATTGGCGCTTTCCCCCAGGCCAATGATTTGGATAAGGTGGTTGATTTGGTAGGCTTGGCGGCGGATGCTCCCAAGTCCAAGGCCGATATCGCCGAGGCCTTCGGCTTCGAAGAGCGGCAAGGCGACTACTACGGCAACGCCGGCTGCTATCTGGGCCTGCTGCGGCGGAGCGACGAAGGCTTCGCCCTCACGGAGGAAGGGGAAGCTTTCCAGCGGCTGCGCTCGCGGCCGGCGCGTACCTTGGCCCTGCTCGAGGCCATGGCCCGCATACCCAGCCTCAGGGAGGCCTTGCGCCTATTGGCCGAACGCCGATTCCGAGCGGAGAAGATCGCCGCCGGCGAATTGGCCGCGGTGGTGCGCGAGGCGACGGGCCTGGGCGCGTCGACGCCGGAGCGACGGGCCTCGACGGTACGGGCCTGGCTGGCTTGGGTGATGAAGAACGTGAAAGTGGAAGATGCGTAACGATCACGATCCGCCCTTGCCTACCCTCGCCTTCACGGATTGGCTGCGGGCCATGGATGCGTCCGCGCGTTCCGGCGAAGGGATGGCCGTCGATTGCGGCGAGTGCCGCGGTTGCTGCACTTCCTCGTATTTCATCCCTATCGAATCCGATGAGAAGGAAACCTTGGCGCACATCCCCAAGCGCCTGCTTTTCCCCGCGCCGGGCAAATCGAAGGGTCGCTGGCTTATCGGCTTCGATGAAAAGGGCCATTGCGCCTTCTTCAAGGACAATGCCTGTTCCATTTACGCCCATCGGCCCCGCGTTTGCCGCGCCTATGACTGCCGCGTCTTCCCGGCCACGGGCCTTTCCGAAGACGATAAGCCGGCCATAGCGAACCAGGCCAAGCGCTGGCGTTTCGGTTTTCCTTCCGCGGAAGACGAGCGGCAATTCGAAGCGGCGCGGGCGGCGGCCCGTTTCCTGCGCGGGCACGCGGCGGATTTCCCGGAAGCATTCCTGCCCTCCCAAGCAACCCAACTGGCCGCCCTCGCGCTCCGCATCCGCTCGGTATTCCTAGGCAAGCGGTCCACCAGCGCCGCGAAGATCGCCGAAATCCTCGCCTTGGCGGCGCATGGCGCAGGATCCGGTTGACCGGGATGCCCGGGCGGGGTATCTTTGACCTCATGCACAAGCTTATCGCTGCCGCGTATTTTCCCTACTTCTTCTGGCGGGAGACCCCCGGGGGTTAGGGAATTCGTTCGCTGGCGACGGAAACTCGACCCCCGGGGATGCCCCGGGGGTTTTTTCGTTTGGTACGGAAAGTCGGGAAAGGAAAACATGCAAGCCACCGAGAATCTCAACATCCGGGAGATCGTTCCCCTGATCCCGCCCGGCGAACTCAAACGCATGCTGCCGATGGACGAGGCCGCCAACGCGACGGTCTTGGCCGGCCGTAAGGCGGTCCAGGAAATCCTTTCGGGGACGGACAAACGCATCCTGGCCATCGTCGGACCGTGTTCCATCCATGACACGGACGGGGCCCTGGAATACGCGCGCCGCTTCAAAGGCTTGCGCGATCAGGTCGCCGATCGGATTTGCCTGCTCATGCGCGTGTACTTCGAGAAGCCTCGCACCACGGTGGGATGGAAGGGCTTCATCAATGATCCCTTCCTGGACGAATCCGGCGACATCTCGACGGGCGTGCGCGAAGCGCGGCGTCTGCTCCTGCAAATCAACGGGATGGGCATCCCCGCCGCCAGCGAATTCCTCGATCCCATCGTACCGCAGTACATCGCCGACCTGGTCGCCTGGGCCGCCATCGGCGCGCGCACGACCGAGTCGCAAACGCACCGCCAGATGGCGAGCGGGCTTTCCATGCCGGTGGGCTTCAAGAACGGCACCGACGGCAACATCCAGGTGGCCGTGGACGCCTTGATCTCGGCGCGCTTCCCCCATAACTTCCTGGGGTTGGATTCCGAAGGGCGCACCGCCATCGTGAAGACAAAGGGAAATCCTTACGGGCATATCGTCCTGCGCGGCGGGAAGTCCAAAACCAATTACGACGCCGAAAGCATCGCCGAAGCCGTGGCCCAATTACGCAAAGCCTCCCTGGAGACCCGCGTGGTGGTGGATTGCAGCCACGGCAATACCCAGAAGCGGCATGAGCTTCAGGAAGAAGTCTGGAAAAGCGTGGTGGCCCAGAAGGCGGCGGGCAATGCCGCCGTGGTGGGAGCCATGGTCGAGAGTAATTTGTTCGGCGGAAGCCAGAAGATCCCGGGCGACCGTTCGCAATTGAAGTACGGCGTTTCGATCACCGACGAATGCATTGGTTGGGAAACCACCGAACGGATGATTCTGGAAGCCTATCAGGGACTGGCATAAGGTCCCCGATATATTCAGGGTCTCTAGCGCTTTTCCGGAGCCGGTTCTTCGCCGGCTTCGGCTTCCGGGGGCCCGGGCTTCAGGAAAAAGATCCCCACGACGGCGAAGCTGGCGAACGCCAAAACGGCCTTGAGCAACAAATCCGTATAGATCCCGAAATGCCAATGCTCGAAAAGGTTCTTCTCGCCGACCAATAAGGCCGTCAGGACCACGAAGACCCCGAAGACGACCTTGCCTCGCTGGGTTTCCAGGTTCATCCCGCGGGCGCGGGCGCGTAACCAGAAGAATCCCCCGAAGAGGATGAGCGCCATTACGATCTTTTCCGTTAATGCCATGCAAGGGAAAGTAGGAAGATCGGCCCGGGGCTGCGAGCGGCGGGGTTAAATGCCCCTGAGCCTCCTAATTCCGAAGTAATTTCCCGCAGGCCTCCGCATTAATTAAATTCGACTCGAAGAGCCCTTTAGGAAATGGGGGCGTAGTACACTTCGGAGGTTCCCGGATGAAAAGTTTTCGACTGCTCTTGATCGCCGCGGCATGCGCCGCCTTCGTAGGTACGGCCCAAGCCCGCATGGGCGGCAACTTCGGCCTGGGCTTCATCGCCGGCTTGCCTTCCGGCTTGTCGGGCAAGCTTTGGCTGAACAACACCAACGCGGTCGACATGATCCTGGGCTTCAACCCTTCCGACGACTGGCTCCAAGTGCGCGCCGATTACGTATGGCATGAATTCAACCTGTTCCCGGTCAGCTCCGGCCAATTGCCGCTTTACTACGGGATGGGCGCCGGCACCGAGATCTCGGGCGGGGGCCTGGGGTTGCTGGCGCGCGGCGTGGTGGGGATCGAGTACCTTTTCCCGCGCGCCCCGCTCGACGCGTTCTTCGAAATCGGCCCGGGCATCCGAGTATTCCCCCGCACGGATTTCGACATGAGCGCGGGCCTGGGGATGCGCTACTACTTCTGACCTCTTCCGGATCCGTCTATTTCTGGGTCCCCGAAGCCTAAAATCATATCTTCCCCAAGTGGGCGCGGCTGGCCGGGCCGCGAAGGAGGCCTATGTTCTTCAAGTGGCTGCCTTGGAAATACATGGTCCGGCGGGTGGCGCAGCATAACGGCTTCCTCGATCCCATCCTGATCCTGTCGCGCCTGGGGCGCTTCGCCCAGCCTTCCGAGGTGGGCGAACCCGTCGAGCTCCTGCGCGCCGGCCTGGTTTTCCACGCCCGCGGCCTCATGAATACGAGGGCCATCCAGAACAATCTCGACTGGATCTGGCCTTATTGGGTCGAGCGCCAATTCAATCCCCGCGATCTTTCCTTCATGCCGCGGGCCTTTTCCATCAGCCACGTCAACTTGACGCACCGCAATTGGACCGCGGTCGGCAATCCCGATTCGCCCTACCTCCCTATCGTCGATCCGAGCGGCCTGGTCACGCCTTTCTACGACGGTTGGTCCCTGGACGCGTGGATCCTGAAGGAAGATGGGACCGATCTCATCCCGTCCAAGGCCAAGGACATCGGACAAGCCTTGCAGATCGAGCCCAACGGCATCGCGGTAACCACCGACATCGTCGGTTCGGGCTTAAGCCTGCATTCGCGCGTCGAGGCCTTCCCGGAAGGACCGGCCGGGCTTTTGCGCCTACGCTTGCGCGCGCGCAGCGACGGTCCCGCCTGGCTGGCGCTTTCATTAAGGCCGTATAATCCCGAGGGCGTCAGCTTCGTCCACGATGTGCGCCTGGAAGCGGATCGCTCCCGCTGGACGGTGGACGGCGTGCCCGCGATCCGCTTCTCCGAGCCGGCCGCCAGGCACTTCGCGTCGGAGTATCATGAAGGGGACGTATTCCACATGTTACGGTCCCCCGGCGCCCCCGAGCGGGTTTCCGTACATTGCAAGGTGGGGATGGCCACCGCCGCCGCCCTCTTCCCGCTGCCGGCCGGTGCGGAGAAGATCCTGGACGTTACCGTGGACCTGGCGGGGGATAAGGAAACCCCGCGGCAGTTCCCCAAGCGCAGCGCTCCCGCCGCGTGGGCCCCTTCCTTGGAAGGCCTGGCGCGCCTGGAGATCCCCGATCCGCATTTCGATTTCCTGTACCGCGCCGCCCTGCGGACCTTGCTGCTGCATTCCCCCGGCGAGGTTTTCCCGGGCCCGTATACCTACAAGCGTTTCTGGTTCCGGGACGCGGCCTTCATCCTGGACGCCATGCTAGGAGCGGGGATGGCCGATCGGGTGGAACGCACCTTGGACCTCTTCCCCTCGCGCCAGAACCTGAGCGGGTACTTCCTTTCCCAGGAAGGCGAATGGGATTCGAACGGGGAAGCCCTTTGGATCTTGCGGCGCTGGTGCGAGGCCACCGGGCGCCCTCCGAAAACAGAGTGGATGCTTCCCATC
Source organism: Fibrobacterota bacterium (assembly GCA_019509785.1). Taxonomy (NCBI): domain Bacteria; kingdom Pseudomonadati; phylum Fibrobacterota; species Fibrobacterota bacterium. The sequence continues at coordinate 131,166 of JAEKLQ010000032.1, forward strand.
GCCAAGGCGACCGAGTGGATCAAGCGTAAGCGTATCCGCCGCCATGCAGACCCCCGCCTCGCCGGGTTGTTCCCGGCCGGGTTCAGCGCCGAGCATTTGGGGCCGAACGATTACTACTACTGGGACGACTTCTGGGGCGCGGCCGGGCTCCGATCGGCCGCCTGGTTGCTGGAGGCGGCGGGACGCGGGGAGGAATCCAAATCCGCGCGGGCGGAGGCTTCCGATTTCCTCTCCGCCATCGACAAGAGCCTGGCGGCCGCGCAGAAGGACGGCCGGATCGGCAAGGCCTTGCCGGCTTCCCCCTTGCGCCGCATGGATTCCGGGTCCATCGGTTCGCTGGCGGTGAGCTATCCCTTGCGCCTGTGGCCCGGGGATGATCCCCGCATCCTGGCCACCCTCGAGTATCTGCTTTCCAAGTGCATGTTCCGCGGCGCCTTTTTCCAGGACATGATCCATTCGGGCATGAACGCCTACCTCACCTTGCATATGGCCCAGGCCCTTCTGCGAGCGGGGGACGCCCGGGCCATCCAACTCATCCGGGACACGGCGGCGGTGGCATCGCCCACCGGGCAATGGCCCGAAGCCATCCATCCGCATACCCTGGGCGGATGCATGGGCGATGGGCAGCACGTCTGGGCCGCGGCGGAATGGGTGCTCATGATGCGCAGCCTTTTCGTGATGGAAGAGGATCGGGTCCTGGTGCTGGCCTCCGGCATCCCGGAGGAATGGCTGCGGGAGGGCGGATCGCTTTCGTTCGGGCCCACCCCGACCGTCTTCGGAGCCCTGACGGTTACCTTAAAGCCCGGCCCAGAAGGCGTGCGCGTGGCTTGGGCAGGGGAGTGGCGGACCAAACCCGCCTGCATCGTGGTACGCATTCCGGGACGCAAATCCATTACCGTTTCCGAGCCGGCGGACGGCGCCGTGGACGTACCGAACGCGTTACCGGGCCCGCTCGCGCCCGCGAATTCCCGTTGACCTCATGAAAACCGGCTCGCCTTGGGGACGAGCCGGTCGATTGCGCGCCCTTAGCGCGCGGAGACGGACGAAGATGCGGGTTTTGGGGACCCTGTCTCCTGCATAAAGTTTACGATTTCAAGGATCCGGAAACAATTATTTTCCGTGGCGGCAGGCGGTTCGAATGGGGTTTTCGGGGCGGGGGAGGGTTGGCGTTCCCAACCGGATTTGAACCGGTGTCGTCGCCGTGAAAGGGCGATGTCCTAGGCCTCTAGACGATGGGAACGTGACCCGAGGGCGGTAAAGGTAATACTTCCTGGCCTGAATGGGAAGGCCGCCCCCCGTCAGCCAGGCGGTAAATAAACCTTGGCCTCCACGAAAACACGGAACAAATCGGCATCCAGCTTGCCGGCCTTCGCTTCCTTCGCGAGAATCTCCAGGGACTTTTCGGGGGGCATCGCCTTCTTGTAGGGCCGGTCCGCGGCCGCAAGGGCATCGTAGATATCGCAGATGGCCATGATCCGGGCCGGCACCGGGATGTCCGATCCCACCAAGCGCCGGGGATAGCCGGAACCATCCAGCTTCTCATGATGGGAGTAGGCGATGACGGGGACCCGGAGGAGCTCCTGGGTCCAGGGAATGGCCGAAAGGAACTTCCAGGTATGCGATACGTGGGAATTGATTTCCTCCCGCTCCTTTTCGCTCAAGGTCCCGGCGGGGATGAGGAGGCGGGACATTTCATCGGGCTTGAGGAAGCCTTTGGACTCGCCCACCGGGCCGGGGAAGGTCCGGATGCCGGTGGCGCGCAGGTACTCGGCCGTGGCCGCTTCCAAGGCGGACGGTTCGTTGGCCTTGGCCACCGTCTCGAAAAATGCGTCCACTCCCGCGAGATCGTCCCGCTCCTTCGCCTCGATGCGGAGGAACGCGTCCTCCGTTCCCGCGCTGGGCCCGGCCTTCAAGAGCGCGACCTTGGATCGTTCGGCTTCCCACTGCAAGGTGCGCTTGATGTACTCGGTCCGCAGCCGGATGTTCTCCATCTCTTCGGGAAAGAGCTTCTTGGCCTTGGTCAGGATATGTTCCCGGACGCCGATCTTCCCGAAGTCGTGCAGCAGGGCCGCATAGCGGAGTTCCCGCAGTTGGGCTTCCGTGAAGGTGAGAGCGCGCAGCCGGGACGATGGTTCCCGGACCAGGCATTCGGCCAGGCGGATGCAGTAATCGGCCACGCGATGGCTGTGGCCCGAAGTGGTCGGGTCGCGCGATTCGATGGCGGTCACGCTGGCGTTGATGAAGCCTTCGAACAGCATTTGGATGTCGCGTTCGTACTGCGCGTTGGCGATGGCCACCGAAGCTTGCGAAGCCAGGGACAAGGACAGGTTCAGATCCTCTTGCGAGTAGGCCACCACCTGGCGGTCGGCCGCTTCCAACGAAGTGATCGGGCCGGTCCGGTTACGGCATTTGTTGATGAGCTGGATGGCCCCCACCACGCGGCGCTGGTTGTCTTTCATGGGCAGGGTGAGCATGGACCGGGTCCGGTATCCCGAGGAGGTATCGAAGCCGTGGTTATGGCGGAAGGCGGCCGTTTCCGGGATGGCGTACACGTCGGATATGTTGAGGGGCTTGCCTTCCAGCATCACGTAGCCGCTGATGGAAGACCGGCTGGGGGGGATGGCGATCTCCGCGAAGTCGAATTTAACCGAACCATTGCGCGTCAGTTTGAACCGGATCCGTTTATTGGACCAGTAGTCCCCGGCTTCCTCCTCCCGGGCGGCATCGGTTTCCACGAGGTACAGGCAGCCGGCGTCGCTGCCGGTGAGCTCCATGGCCTTCTCGAGGATCAGGTTGAGGAGGGTGTCCAGGTTGCGCTCCGACATGAGCGCGATTCCCACCTGGTTCAACTGGCGGTTGCGGGCCTCGGTAATGGCATTGGCGTTGTGGAGGTCGAGGCATTGGGCTTTGAGCTCCAGCAGGCGCAGCATATGCGCGCAGGCCAAGGCCAATTCCTCGGGCCGGGGAGCGGGCGAAAGCTTGACATCGACCCAAGCCGGCTGGGATGCTCCGGGTAAGGACATGGCGCCGGCGGGATCCCACAGCATCACGCCGACGTGCTGGAACAGGAAATCGTAATCTTCACCCTTCTCCAAGGCCTCGGGGGAGACCACGAGGATGCTGAAGGGGTAGATATCCTTAAGTGTTCCGGCTTTTCGGCACTCTACCTCCCGCCCGCCCGGCAGCTGGGTCGGGAATTCCAAGGGGGTGAAATTATGGATGACCACGGCGGAAAAACCCGGGGTAAGGCCGGGTTCGGCGGGCTTGGATTGAGGCGCGGCCACGCCCGATTATAACCTTCCCGTGATGGCGTTTTCACCTGGCGGCAAAGGGGCTTTATCTTTCGTGGAAACTATTTTAAACTATACGCTCATGGGACACCGGCTTCCGCGCGGGGTAAACGCCAAGTGAAATACGGCATTTACTCGGATATCCATAGCAATCTGGAAGCCCTGGAAAAAGTCCTTGAATCCATGGAAACCCTCGGCGTTGAACGCCGCATCTGCCTGGGCGATGCGGTGGGATACGGCGCCAATCCCAACGAGTGCGTCAATCTCATCAAGAACGTGAGCTCGGTAACCCTGCTGGGGAACCACGATTCCGTGGCGCTGGGGCGCGAATCCTCGGAGAACTTCAACTTCTACGCGCGCAAGGCCATCGAATGGACCAAAGAGAACCTCGATAAGCCTTCGGTGGATTTCCTGGACAAGCTGCCTTACGTGGTGGATGAGCCGCCGCTTACCTTCGTGCATGCCAGCCCGCGGTCCCCGGTGGATTGGTACTACATCACCAGCTTCGACGATGCCATCGACGCCTTTTCCTTTTTCAGCGAGAAGATCTGTTTCGTCGGCCATACCCATATCCCCTCGATCGTGGTGATGGAGAACGAGCAATCCTTCTGGGTATCCGAGACCCTTTCGCATAAGCTGTTGCCCAACCAGCGCATCCTCGTCAACGTGGGCAGCGTGGGCCAGCCGCGGGACCGCATCCCTTCGGCCTCGTGGTGCCTATGCGATACCAACGCAATGTCGGTGGAGATCGTCCGCGTGAACTACGACATCTCGAAAACCCAGGAGCGCATGCGCCGCCTGGGTTTCGCCGAGTTCCTGATTAATCGGTTGGCCGAAGGGCGCTAGCCCTTATCCGCCGGGCCCTCCCGGGCTTCCTCTTCCGCTCCGCTCTTTCTTACATTCTCCCGCGCCGATGAAGCCTTCCGCATCCCGCCCCAAAAAGCCCCGCGCTCTCCCCAAACCTCCCGATCGTACCCGGCTCGCCGAAGCCGCCCGCAAGCTCATGGCCGGGCTCAATCCCGAACAGGCCGCCGCCGCGGCCGCTCCGGTTGGTCCCGTGCTGGTTCTCGCCGGCGCCGGATCGGGCAAGACCCGCGTGCTCATCACGCGCATCATCCACCTGCTGGCCGAAGGCGCCACGACGGACCAGATCGCGGCCCTCACCTTCAGCAACCGGGCCGCGCGCGAAATGGAAGGCCGCCTGCGGGAATACGCCGACCGCGCCGCCGTAGGCGTTTCCATCAGCACCTTCCATTCCCTGGGCTTGCGCCTGGTGCGCGAGCATGCCGAAGCCCTGGGGCTGGCGAAGGATCCCGGCATCCTGGATATGCATTCCCGGCTTTCGCTGATCGTCGGGCAGGCCGCCAAGCACGGGGCGCGAAACAAGAAGTTCGATCCCGTGGAGCTGGCCGATCTGTTGTCCACCCTCAAGGATCAAGGCCGCACCCCGGAGGATTGCCCTGACGATACCGACTACGGAACGCGCCTGGCCCGCATCTGGAAGGGTTACGAGAAGCAGAAGAGCGAGTCCAACCTGGTCGATTTCGAGGACCTGATCCGCATGCCGATCCGCATGCTGACTTCCGACGCGGGCATCCGGGCGCGCGTGCGGGAGCGCTGGCGGCATTTCCTGGTGGATGAGTTCCAGGATACCAACGGGGCCCAGCTCGAGCTGTTGCGCCTGCTGGTGGGCGGGCGGAGCGAGAGCGGTCCGGGCAGCGTCTTCGTGGTCGGCGACGACGATCAGAGCATCTACGGTTGGCGCGGCGCGGAGATGCGCAACCTCCTCGATTTCGAATCCCATTTTCCCGGGGCGGCCCTGATCAAGCTGCAACGCAATTACCGCTCCAGCGGGAACATCATCGTGGCTTCCAATGCGGTGATACATAAGAACAGCTTGCGGCGGCCGAAGGAAGTCTTCACCGTGCGCGACTCGGGCGAGCCCCTTTACCATCACGTTGCCGACGACGAGAAAAGCGAGATGGATTGGCTGATCGCGAAGCTCAAGGAAGTGAACCAGTCCGAACGCCTCGACTGGAAGCAGATGGCGGTCCTGGTGCGGACCAACATCCAGTTACGCGAGTTCATGGACCAGTTCATCGTGACGGGGATCCCGTTCACGGTGAAAGGCGCCAATAACCTGTTGGAGCGCTCCGAGGTGCAGCACGTGCTCGCTTACGCGAAATTGTTGGCCAATCCCCAGGACGAGTTGTCGCTCTCCAAGGTGCTTGCCTTCCCCAAGCGGGGATGGCCCAAGGATTTGCTGGACATCATGCCGCGCGGGGAGGAGCTTACCGCGCTGTACTGCCTCAAGCTCCACTGCGAGACCGTGGGGCAGCCTTGGACGGCGGGCGTGCTGGAATTGATCGCGCGCATAGAAGCCTGCGCCGCCGCGGCGCGCCAGGGGGCCTTCTACGCCCCCTTGTCCGATCTCCTCGCCTACGCCCAAGTGGTGGAAGCCTTCGAGCCGGAAAGCCCCAAGCGCGGCCGCGTGGAAGAATTCCTGCGGCTATTCAAGCGGCACGAAGAGAAGAATCCGGAAAGCCGGCTTTCCGAAGTCCTCAACGCCTTGGCCCTGGACACCTCTTCCAACGAGGACCCGGAAGAGAAACCGGGCGTGCGCCTGATGACCGTGCACGCGGCCAAAGGCCTGGAATTCCACACCGTATTCATCCCCAACCTGGACGATGACGTCTTCCCGGCCAAGCCCAACCACACGGATACCGGCATCGAGGAGGAGCGGCGGCTCTTCTACGTGGCCATGACCCGCGCCAAGCAGCGCCTGTTCTTGTCCTGGCCCAAGACCAAGATCCATTACCGCGTGGTCCGGGACGTGGCGCCCTCGCGCTTCGTCTTCGAGATCCCCGAGGACCGCTTCGACGGGCCGCTGGGGAAGCGCGATGAAGCGGAAAAGACCGAGTTCTTGGATGATTTTTTCGCTTCCTTGAGGTCGAAGCTGGGCGATGGGGAAGGATAAGCGCCAGGGGTCGCGTTCCTTTTTACTATTCCATCCCATGGATCCCGTCGCGCATAGGCAGCTTATCGAATCCTTCTACGCGGCCTTCGCCCGGAGGGACTGGGCGCGCATGGCGGCCTGCTATCATCCCGACGCCGCCTTCCGCGACGAGGTTTTCTCCCTCGAAGGCAAACGCATAGGCGCCATGTGGCGGATGCTGCTGGAAGCCGGCGCGGACCTGCGCGCCGAGGCGAAAGCGATTTCCGCCGCCGGCGAAGAAGGCAAAGCCCATTGGTCCGCCACTTATACCTTCTCCGCCACCGGACGCCGCGTGCGCAACGAAGTGGACGCCCGCTTCCGATTCAAGGATGGCCTCATCTTCCGGCATCTAGACGATTTCAGCTTTTGGACCTGGGCCCGCCAGGCGCTGGGCTTTCCGGGGCTCGTCCTCGGCTGGATGCCGCGCTTGCGGCAAACCGTGCAGGCCAAGGCCAAGGCCGGCCTCGACAAGTTCGTGCAGGCCCATCCGGAGTATGGGCCGTGAGGATTCGTCTCGTCTGCGTCGGTAAGATGGCCAATCCCCATCTGAAAGCCCTGGCGGCCGATTACCTGGGCCGGCTGGAACGCCTATGCGACGTGGAAGTCGCGGAAGTGAAGGATGCCGGCGATAAGGATGGGGCGGGGCGACTGGCGAAGGAGGCGGAACGCTTGCGCGAGGCCGTAGGCCCGCTCTCCGAATGCGTATTGTGGGACGAGCGCGGCGACGATCTCGATTCGCCCGGTTTCGCGAAATGGCTGGCCGAGCGGGAAGATCGCGGCGCCAAGTCCTGCGCCTTCCTGATCGGTTCGTCCCATGGCGTGGCCGATGATCTCAAGGCGGCCATTCCCCGCAAATTGCGTTTGAGCCGCTTCACCCTGACGCATGAATGGGCGCGGGCCTTGGCGTTGGAACAGATCTACCGGGCGCGCTGCATCCAGAAAAACCTGCCTTACCATCACTAGCCCATGGGGAACCTTCCGACGCATCCCACTCCCCCGCGGGAAGACAGCCCGCTTCGCGCCTACGTGCTGCGCGAGCTGGCTTTGTCCGCCAATCAAGGCGACGCGGATCTTCCTGCGGCCGTAGCCGGCTTCCTGCGTATCAAGCGATCCCGCATCGGCGCGATCCGCATCCTGCGCAAGTCCCTGGACTCGCGCAAACGCAACCAACCCGTGTGGCGCTATTCCGTGGAATTCGAATTCGACGGCGAGCTAAAGCATCCCCGCCTCTCGCCGGCCTCGTCCACCCGGACGGAAGCCGTTGCGGCCCCGGCCTACCGGCCCGAAGGAGCGAAGGTCGCCGTGATCGGAAGCGGCCCCGCCGGCCTTGCCGCCGCATTGGGCTTGGCCCGCAAGGGTTATGCGGTCACCGTTTACGAGCAGGGCAGCGACGTGGGCAAGCGCTTCGGGGACATCCGCCGCTTCCTGAAGGGGAATGTCTTCAACGCCCGATCCAACATCCTCTTCGGCGAAGGCGGCGCGGGCACCTTCTCGGACGGCAAACTCACCTGCCGCACGCGCAACCGCTACACCGACGCCTTCCTGGAAGAACTGGTGGCCTGCGGGGCCCCGCCCGAGATTACCTGGCTCTCGCATCCGCATATCGGGACCGACAAGCTCCAGTTCATAGTAAAGGCCTGGCGCGAACAGAGCATAGCGCTGGGCTGCGCCTTCCGGTTCAATACGACCGTGGATGGGATCCGCGCGGAGGCGGGACGTATCACCGCGGTTACGGTGGAAGGCAAGGAGGAGGCCTGCGACGCGCTGGTCCTGGCCGCCGGGCACTCATCGGGGCCCTTGTATGCCATCCTGGCCGGCCTGGGCGCAGGTCTGGAACGAAAGCCTTTTTCGGTGGGAGTGCGCGTGGAGCACCCCCAAGAGATGGTGAACCGCCGTCAGCTGGGCGAGAAGGTGGACCCGTCCCTCACCGGCGCCGCCGAATATTTCCTTACCTGGAACTCGGAAGACAAATCCGCCAGCGCGTATTCGTTTTGCATGTGCCCGGGAGGTGTCGTCGTCCCTTGCGCCGACGCCCCGGATGCGCTCTTCACGAACGGGATGAGCTATTCCAACCGGGCCGGCGCCTTCGCGAATTCCGCCGTGGTGGTGCCCGTCGATCCGGCCGATCTCGACGCCTGGGGCTTTACCGGGCCCTTGGGCGGCCTGGATTTGATCCGCGATATGGAGGTCAAGGCGTTCGCCATGGGCGGGGGCGATTTCACCTATCCGGCGCAAACCATCCAGGGCTACCTGGACGATCGCGTTGATGAGGGCCCTTCGCCCCGCACCTCATTTCCGAAGCCCCTGCGCTGGGCCAATCTGCGCGGATTGTTCCCCGCCAAAATCGCGCTGGCCCTGGAAGAGTCCTTCCGCAATTTCGACCGCAAGCTTCCCGGCTTCGTCGAACGGGGGCTCATCATCGGGCCCGAATCGCGCACCTCTTCGCCGGTGCGGATCCTCCGGGATTCCGCCACCTTGGAATCGACCAATATAAAGGGTCTCTTTCCCCTCGGCGAGGGGGCCGGGTATTCGGGCGGCATCGTGTCTTCCGGAGCGGACGGCTTCCGCCTCGCCGATGCCTGGGCCGCCTGGAGCGATGCCGCGTCCGGCGGCGGCGCCTCGTTCAGCGGTATCTCTTCCGGCGCCGGCGGGTCGGAAGCCCGAAGCTAGCGTGCTCGCGGAATTCCAAATCGGCCGCGACGATGCCGGCCAACGGGCCGAGCGCTATCTGCGGCGCCGCTTCGCGTCCATGGGCCTCGATCGACTGCATTCGCTTTTCCGCCGCGACGAGGTCAAGCTGGCCCGAAAACCCATTCCCCGTTCCCATCTCTTGCAGGCGGGCGACGTCGTGCAAGTATACGGCCTGAAGGCGGAAGAGGTGGAGTCGGTATCCGGCGCCAAGATCTCGGGAGCCGGATCGAAAGAATTGGCCCGGCCGGCCGCGACCGTCGCGGCTGCTGCCGCGCCCAAGCGCCGTTTCGCAATCCCCATCCTGCATGAGGACGCGGATCTGCTCGTCCTCGATAAGCCCGCCGGGAAGGCCGTGCATCCCGGCACCGGCGTCGCGCCGGGCGAGTCGGTCATCGAAGAGGCGCGGGCCTACCTTGATAGCGGCTGGTCATCGGCCGATCTCTTCCAACCTTCCCTGGTGCATCGGCTCGACAAGGATACCTCCGGCGTGTTGGTCATCGCCAAAACCGGCGAGTGCCTACGCCGGCTCAATGCGGCCTTGCGCGATGGCGGTTTCCACAAGCGTTACCTGGCCTTGGTGGAAGGCGTTCCCGATCCGCCCCAAGGCGAGATTTCCGGGCTGCTCAACCGCGTGGACAGCCGCTCCGGCGGGGCCAAGGCGAAGGTCTCGCAAGACGAAGGAAAATGGTCGGTTACGCGTTATCGGATGGTAAAAGACCTTGGGAAATTTAGCCTGCTGGGTGTTATTATTGAAACCGGACGCATGCATCAAATCCGCGCACATTTGGCCGAATTGGGCCATCCTTTGTTGGGGGATCACCGTTACGGATCCTTCGAGCGGAATCGCGCCTATCGGAAGTCCTTAGGACTGAAACGGACTTTCCTGCACGCCTCGGATCTGGAGATAGACGCGGGGGACGGGAAACGACTCTCCTTCCACGCGCCGCTTCCCCGGGATTTGACCCAGGCCCTGGAACTCCTTCCCGAATTCCATCCCGCGGACGGCGAGTGACCAATCCCTTGCCCCCGCAACCGCCGCCCATCAATCCCAGGCCCAATCCGGCCTCGGGCGCCGTTCCCCAATCTTCCGGGCCCGGTCCTTCCTTCCCCGGAGGGGTCCCCGCTTCCGCGGCCGTCTCCGCCGGTGTCACCAATGCCCTGAACGCGGCCACGGCCAACTCCCTTTTGCAAGTGCAGGTGGGCGGCCGGTTGGGCAAATACGTCATCCTTTCCGAACTGGGCCGCGGCGGCATGGCCGTGGTCTTCAAGGCTCACCAGCCCGATCTCGATCGGTTGGTGGCCATCAAGGTCCTCTTCGGCACGGTGCTCCAGCAGCGCTTCATCGAACGCTTCCAGGCCGAGGCGCGCGCGGTGGCGAAGATGAACCACCCCAACGTGATCCGCATCTTCGAGGTGGGCGAGCAGAACGGCGTGCATTACCTGGTGATGGAATACATCCAGGGCATGGACTTGCTGGTGTTCCTGCACGAGCGCAAGCCCAGCTTCAACGAAGTGGTGGAAATCGTAAACCAGATCTGCGAAGCCCTGGCCTACTGCCATCGGCAAGGCATCATCCATCGCGATCTCAAGCCGACCAACATCCTGATGCGCGGCACCACTCCCATCCTCATCGATTTCGGCTTGGCGAAGGCGGTGGATCCCAATCTGAACGTGGAGCTCACCTTGTCGGGGGAGGTGGTGGGCTCGCCGGCCTATATGTCCCCCGAGCAGGCCCAGGGGCATGCGGTGGGCATCCTTTCGGACATTTGTTCCGTCGGCATCATCATGTACGAGCTCATCTCCTTCAAGAACCCCTACCTGGATCCGCGCTCGCTGCATCAGACCGCGCTCAATGCCATCAAGGCCGAGCCCGTGCCCTTGCGCTATCTCACGCCCTGGCTGGACGCCGACTTCGCAGCCATCGTGTCCACCTGCCTGGCCCGGGAACCGAAGGAACGCTACCAAAGCATCGAACTGCTCTTGAAGGATCTCTTTTCCTACCGCAACGGCTTGCCCATCATGGCCAAGCCGCCCAGCGCCCTGAACCTGGCCTGGCGCTTCATCAAGGCCAACCCCATCCTGTATCTCGGGGCCGGATTCCTGCTGGCCGCTTCAGGCATCGTCTACGCCTTCGTGAGCATGCAGGAGGAAAGCAAGAAGGCCCCCTGGGGCCTGGTGCAGGAAGAGACGTTCAACAAGACGGACTCCTCCCTGAAGTTCCTTTCCTTCGATCGCATGAACGGGGTGTGGGCGCCGTCGGAATCGTGGAAGGTGGCGCGCGGCCGCCTGGAAGCTTTCTCCTCGGGCCAATCCTTCGCCGTGGCCAACCAGGAATTCTTCGGGGATCTCAAGATCGAATTCACCATCAAGGGCCTCAACGGCAGCAACAACGACTTCAACGCGTTCCTCTTCGGCTCCACGCCTGACGACGCGTTCCGCTTCTCGCTCGGCGAATGGGGATCGTCCAAGGCGGACATCGAGTTCGGCAAACCGGCGCCTTTCGCCTTCAACGCCGCCCCGGTGAAGCTCAACGGCGGGGTCATTTATAAGGTCACCATCGAGAAAGAGGGGAACGTCCTCCAGCTTTTCCTGAACGACCAGCTTTTGGTGCGCAAGTATTATTCCTTGCCCGTGAAAGTGGAGCGCAGCAGCAAGTTCGGGTTTTATACCTGGAACTCCAGCCTGGCCATCGATGATCTGCGGATCTACAAGAAGGCCGTGGCCATGTCGGCCAAGCCCACCGTGGTGGCGGACGCCTATTTGGAAGAAGGCTTCATCACCAACAGCATTCCCGCCTACAAGCACGTCATCGAGGCGTATCCCAAGCGGGGCATCAGCTATGAAGCCCATATGAAGATGGGTGAGAGCTATATGGTGCTCAAGAATTATCCCGCCGCCATCCAGAACCTCACCCTGGCCGCGAGCAATTCCAAGGATCCCAAGATCATCCCGGAAGCCTTGTACCACTTGGCCCAATGCTATTTCGACCTGGGCAAGACGGCTTCGGGTTACGATAAGCTCAAGCTGCTCCCCGCCAATTATCCCGAATCGGATTTCAACGACGTGGTGGTCCAGTCGCGCATCGAGGCCGCCTACGACTGCCTGAACCGGGGGGAAAACCCGGAGTCCTGCGCGGGACGGATGATGGATGAGTTCCGTTTCCTGATCGAGGCCGAGGACGCGCGCCGCCAGACCTTCGGGCATTTCTACGCGGACATGACCGAGACCTTCCGCCGCCTGGGGCAGCCCGCGCCGATGCAGAATGCCCAGCACCTGCTGACCTACTTCCAGGAGAGCGACGATATCATCTGCTCCTTGCGGATGATCCTCGCGAAGTACTACGTAGGCGTACGGGATACGGTCAGGGCCAACGCCATGCTGCTAGCCGCCCCCGAGGGCGACAAGGTGGGTCGCGATCTGAAGGCGGAAAAGGATTTCCTCTCGGCGCAGTTGGCTTTCCTGGACGGCAAAAACTCCATGGCCGCCGAGCTCTTCGAGCGCACTTACCGCCAGTTCAACTCCGTGAACGGGATCGCCTTCAAGTGCATGCTCCATTCCATGGTCATCAAGGCCCTCGTGGACATCCCGGTGCTTCCGGTCGATCGCAAGCTTTACCTGAACGAGGCCGCGTCGCGGAAAGAGCGCATGCAATTGGCCTATTTGCTGGACAAGGCCCCCCAGGATTACTTCAGCCAAGGGGTGCCCCTGCAGGCCGGCCCTCCGGAATCGTTGGAGGACGCCCTGGTCCGATTCCTGAAGGTGGAAGGCTCCCAAGGGCCTGCCAAAGGCGCCGCCTGCCTGGAAGCGGCCTTGGCCCGCTTCCCCCAAGCGACGTTCGAATACCGGTACCTGGAGTTCCTCCTGCAACGCTACAAGGAAGAAAAGCGGGTCTAGGCGTTCCTTATTCCTATTTTTCCTTCGTGCCTAAAATTCCCTCCCTGCCTTCCCGTCTAGCTTCTCTCGCTCCGCTCTTTCTCTTGCTGCTCGCTTCCTGCGAATTCCGATCGCATCGGCTCGTTTGGCATCCCGCCCCCGGGGCATCCTTCCGGATCCATTACGCTTCGGAGATGCGGGCCAAAGCCGAAGGGGCATGGGGGACCGCGTCTTACCTATCGGCCTCCCGGGCGGACTTCACCGGCAAAGCCATGGTCGACTCGGCCAAGGGGCAGATCGATCTGGCGCTGGCGGTGGACAGCTTGGATTTCAAGGCCGCCGATCGATCCGTCGAGGAGGAGGCCTATATGGACGGGCGCCTCAAGAAATACCATGCCCGCATGTCGCTCTCGCGCACCGGCCAAGCCCTGGCCCTGGAGGAAGAGCCGGCCCTTCCGCCTATGGCTTTCTCGCCCTTGGCTTTCGGGCGCTGGCTCGCGTACGCGCTGCCCGCCTTCCCGGACGCGCCCTTGCGCCAAGGCAAGCGCTGGGACATCCTGCAACCCTTGCTGGACAAGTTCCATCCCGACTCCCGGGTCGCGAAGCATTTCACCCTCTCCGCGATCCGCGAGACCCCCGCGGGCGACGAAGCCGTTTGCCTGGTGGAGTTGGAGGCCTGGTTGGATGAGGACGTGGGATCGGATTCCGGCCCGGAGGCCCCGGCCTTGAAGGGCAGCGGTAAGATTGTTTTCAATATTTCCAAGGGTTTTCCGGAGTCCGCTTCCCTGGAGTTGGAGGGGCATTTCCGCGCCGGAACGCCCCCCGGGGATTCGGCCCGGCCGGCATCGGGAGGCCAGCCCATGGAATTGCGGGAAAAGGTGGATCTGACCTTCGCGGACTGAGGGCTTTTTGAGCCTGCGCCGCGTGGGCGTCCCGCGAAGCGTGGGATGCGTCCCACGGAACGTGGGAATGCCCGGCTTTATCCACTATATTTGGACTCCTCTTGAGCCGCCGATTGTCCCAAAGCTACCGCGCCTTCACCGGCAAGGCCTGGCCCGCTACGGCCCCAGCCGGGCCGCAGTCCGCCTTGGCATCCGTCGCGCGGATTTCCGATCCCAACCATAGCATCCTCATCCGCGCCTTGCTCGATCGCGAAGCCCTGCAGGATGCCCGGCCCATCGCCCCGTTCGCGGGGCTATCCGCCGCGCCTTCGGCCTATGCCATGGTAACCGAGCGCTCCGAGCGCGTCCGCGAAGAGGCGGCTTTCAAATTCCTGGAGTTCCGCGAACGCTGGCGCAAGCGCTTGGCCTGGATCCAACTCGGTCCGTTCTTGCAACGCAACCAATGGTACCAGGCCGCGGAGGGCGGATTCGCCGCCGCGGGCAAGGGGACGCGCAAGGACAGCAAGATGCTGTATCTGCAATCCCTGCATGACATGGCTTCGGATTGCGAGCGCCAGGTGTCGTTCCTGAGCGCGCATATGTTCCGCCTGCAAGGCGATTTGGCCGCAGTCTGGCACCGGGAATCGGTGCGCGATGATCGCAGCAAGCTGCTCCCGGCCCTGGAGGCCGCCTTGCGCGGCGGCGAAGCGGAAGTCTTCAAGCGGCTCCGCCTCTCCCTGGGCGATCTGGCGCAAGAGACCTTCATGGAGCGCGTGGGCAAATGGGATAAGCGCATCCACGCGAACGAAGAAGACCTGTTCCGCGCCATGGCTTGGCCCTGGCAGCATCCCCGTTACCGTAGCGGCTTCGAGGGCTTCATGGAGACCTTCGCCGACGTGGCGGAAGCCCTCAGCGCCGCCATGTTTTCCCATTACGAGGCCAAGTGGAACCTGTTCCTGCGCGGCCTCTCGCCTTTGCAGCAAACCCTTGTCCTAGCCGCCACCGGCAACCCATCCGAACCCGCGGCCTGATGCGCCGGGAGAATCGCCCATGTTGAAACGCAAGAACGTCGGATCCCTGCTCATCGGCACCAGCATCGCCCTGGGGCTTTTCGCCCTGGCCGCCGCCATCGTGTGGTGGCAACAGGGGATGAACGTCCTGATCGGCTCCCTGGTCTTCATCCTCTATGGCATCGGCCAATGGATGACCGTGCTGTATTGGCAGCGTATCCAAGCCGATTGGGAAGAGACCGGCGAGGTGTTGGGACGATTACAGCAAGCGGTGAGCGACATCCCGATGGCGCTGGACGCCAACCTGAAATCCATCGCCGCGCGCCTGACCGAAGGTCAGGTACAGGCCTTGGCCAAGCTACAGGGCGAAGTGAACGAAGGCGCGCGCGCCACCTTGGAGAAAGGCGCCCTGCAAATCGGCGACAGCCTGGAAAAGAACCTCAAGCAGCCCCTGGCTTCCCTGGAAGCCAATCTGCTCGCCTGGGCGCGGCAGGCCGACACCCAATCGGAGTCGTCGCGGGCCTTGGGCGAGGAAATGCGTAAGTCCCAGCGCGAAGGCGCCGAGGAGGCCAAGCGCCTGGCCCAAGGCCTTGCGCAGGATCTCAAGACCTTGACGGGCGCCCAGTCGGCGCAAGCCGATCGACTTTTGTCAGCTTGGGCGGAACGCGCCGCCGCGGCCCAATCCGGTTCGGAGGCGCGGCTCGCGGAATTGCGCGACGCCTTGATCGCCGACGTAACCTCCAAGCTACGGGAAGCCCAGGCCGCCCAAGGCGAGGCCCAACAAGGTTTGCTGGCGAAGGCCCTGGCAGGCGTCGAGGCCCAGGCCAAGATTTCCCAGGAAGCCGTGTCCGCCCAGGTAAAGGCATTACAGGCCGCAGCGGCCGAGCAGAGCCAATCCCTGCGGACCGCTACGGCGGAACAAACCAAGGCCATGCAAGCCGCCGCCTCGGAGCAGAGCCAAGCCATGCGCGCCGCCGCCGCCGATCTGATCAAAACCTGGCAGGCCGGGCTCGCCGATCAGGCCAAGGCCGGCCAATCCTCCGCCGAATCCCAGGCCCAGGCCCTGCGTTCCGCGAGCGAGACATTCGCCGAATCCCTCACCGAATTGAAGGACACTTCGCTGCGCTTGGTGGAAGAGGTTGAAGCCAAGGCTTCCGCCAGCCTGGAAGCCCAATCCCAGTTGGGTCTCGAAGTGGCGGGCAAGGTCTCCGAACTCGCCGATCGCATGCGGCAGGGCTCCCAGGACGTCGCCGAACTGGCGCATGTGGCCCAGATCAACCAGACCGAGATGCAAGCGGGCGTGGCCATGCTCAACTCCGGCTTGTCCTCCATCCTCGATCGGTTGGAGAAGCAAGCCGCGGCCGGCGATGGATACCAGTCCCTGTTGGCGGAATTGGGGAAGACCTTGGCCGACTTCCAGGATCGCTCCGCGGAAGTGCTGATCGAAAACGCGCTGAAGACCCAGGAAATCCTGATGGAGGTCTTGCGCCATCAGGAAGGCCGCGCGGGCGCCTCGGAGAACGCCTTGGTGGCGGCGCAGTAGGGATGGACATGGCGGAAAGCGAAGGTATGCCGGGGGAATTGGACGGAGCGGAGGGCACCGCCGAGGCCACCGCTGCGCCCGATCCTTCCCCTGCGGAACGGCTTGCCCAGGCGCTGGCCGCGGCCAGCCTACCCGCTTGGCGCAAAGCCTATCTCGCCAACCTGATCGCTTCGGGCCAACGATTCGCCGAAAGCGGAAATGCGCGCGGCGCCGGCTATTGCTTCGACAAGGTCGAAGAAGCCCTGCGCGGCTTGTCCGCCGCGGCTGCGCCGGGAGGGCCTTCTGCTTCCTCTTCGCAAACTCCGCCCCGCCCTTCCGGGCCGCCGCCCCGGTCCTCAGACGGCATGCGCTCTCGCTGGCGCGAGGATCGGCTGGGGCATGCCGAAAAGGTTCTGCGCACCCATGGCGCGCGCCTTTCGCCCCTCGAGAAGCAATCATACCGGGAACGATTGGACAAGTTGCGGCAGGAGGCGGGGCAGCCTTCGCAAGCGGGCAAATCCGATGCCGGCCTGCTCGATCTGCGCCGGCGGCTTTATCAGCGCGTGCTCAAGGCCCAGAAGATTTCGCTCGTACTCAAGCGGGCCCCCGCGGCCGCCCGTCCCTCCCCGCGGCTGCGCCCCTCGGCCACCGCCGCGGCCTGGCAACCGGTCACCGGGCCTTATAACGATCAGTCCAATCTCGAGGAGTTGCTTTCCGTGATCGGAGGAGCCGATCCCGCCTGGGTCGAGGAATTCCTCGAACTGTACGGCGGGCTGATCAATTTGAATGCGCTCTTGAATCCGGCGGCCTCGAGGCAATGAAAAAGGCCCGGTCGTCGACCGGGCCTCGTTCTTCATCCCAACTACCGTATGGCCCTGAGGGCCGTTATTTCTTGGCGGTCCGCGCCTGGATGCCGGTGCCCAGGAAAATCCCCGAAACGCCCGTGAACTTGTCGCCCACCTTCAATCCGCCATGATCGATGACGTATTCGCGGATGTCCTTGTCATGATCGCTGCCGCGCATCTTCAGCACCATCAGGCAACGCTTGATCTCCGATTCCATTTCCAGGTAACGGAGGAGGATGTAGGTATCCACGATGAAGGGGATCTTGTTGGTGGAAACGTCCCACTTCCCCAGCACGTTGGCGTTCTCTTTCAGGAAGATGGCGGTCATGCCCTCGCGCTTCACGCCGTTCACGATGTCCGATTCGATGGTGCGTAGCTGCCCGATATCCTGGGACATCTTTTCGAAGTGGGTGATGGAATCCAGCACGATGCGCTTGGTATCGTGCTCGGCCAGGATCTTGGCGATCTTCCCCTCGGGGTCGTCCAGCTCGTCCAGGAAATTCTCCGGGGTGGTGAAGACCACGTGGATCTTGTTCTCTTCCTGCAGCTTGCGCAGGTCCCAGCCCAGTTCCTGGGCGCAATCGTAGTACTGCTCGGGGAATTGCTCGAAGGTGAAGATGAGGCCGTGCTGGCCCTCCTTCACGCCCTGCATGATGAATTGCAACGCCAGGGTGGTCTTGCCCGTGCCCGCCGATCCCTCGACGAGGGTGGCCGAACCTTCCAGCAGGCCGCCCCGCAGGATCTGATCGAGGCCCTCGCAACCGGTCTTGACGCGTTTGGTGGGGGAGACGTTCAACCTGGCCTTCCTTTCCCGAGGAGACCTTAGGGTCTCCCGGCATCCGAGAAAATAGTATTAAACCATATAGGCGAACGCCATTTCAACCTCGAAGCGGTGGGCATAGCGCCCCTTCTTCAGGTCCATCTCGAAGCGGGCCAGGTAGGTCAGCAGCTTCTTCCAGGTTTCCGCCTTACGCGTGCGGGCCTGATCCAGATAGCGCTCTTTCTGGACAATGAAGGGCGGACGCTTGATCACCGGCAGGATATCCGTCTCCCGGGCCCCTTGGTCCAGCAGGGTTCGGATGCGCAGCAGGGTGAGGAAATGCGAAAAGAGCATTTGCGCCACCACGAAGGGCGCGTCCTTGAACTCGTTCTCGAGCAGGTTGCGCAAAGACGGCAACATGTCCGCCTTCTTGCGCAGGCCCATCGCCTTCTGGAATTCGAAGATGCTCGCCACCTTGGTGGGGCTCACCAGATCGTGGATGTCCGCGGCGGAGATGGGCTGGCCCTTGGGTAGGAAGGTGTCCAGCTTATCCAGTTCATGGTCCAGTTCGGAAAGGCTTCTGCCCACGATATCGAGCAAGAGCTGGGCGTCGCCCTGGGTCATGCGGCGGTTGTACTTTTCCTTCGCGCGCGCCGTCAGCCAACGGGGGATTTCGTTCTCGTAGGGCAGCTTGCATTCGGTCAGGGCCCCGGCGGCCTTCAAGGCCTTGGTCAAGGCCGAGCGACCGTCCAGCTTTTCCGCCGAAAGGAATACCGCCACGTTGGGGTTGTCGCTGCGCAGGACCGGTTCCAGATGCTCGCGATGCGAGGCGTGGATCTTGTCCCAGTTCTTGATCAGGATGGCTTTGCGCGGCGAGAAGAGATCCTGGGTCTGGAAGGACTCGGCCACCTGCTCCCAGCGCAGGTCGTCGCCGAACCAGACTTCGCGCGCGCAACCTTCGCTCCCGCCGGATTCCGCCTGCCAGGCGGCCACCGCGGCATCGAGCGCTTCGTGCTTACGCAGTTCGTCGTCGCCGACGAAGGCGGAAAGGCGCGGTCTCATAGCTGGGGACGAGTGTCGCCGCGCCCGTTCACTTGTAGTTGAGGATTTCCAGGCGCAAGGTTCCCTTGGGGATCTGCACTTCCACCACGTCCCCGGGCTTCTTGCCCAACAGGCTTTTGCCGATGGGGGAAACCGAAGAGATTTTCCCCGACACCACGTCCACGTCTTCCGGACCCACCAAGGTGTATTCCAACACGTTATTGTTCCCGAGGTTCTTCACCGACACGATGGCGCCGAACACGATGAACTCCGAGCCTTCGGCGCTGGCGACCATGATCTCCGCCCGATTGATCTTGTCCTCGAGCTCGTTGATCTTGGCCTCCAGCTGGCCCTGCTTTTCCTTGGCGGCATGGTATTCGGCATTCTCGGAAAGGTCCCCCTGGGCGCGGGCGGCGGCGATCTCGGCGATGATGGCTGGGCGTTCCACCTTCTTCAGAACGTCAAGCTCCTGGGCCAGGCGATCGTACGCCTGCTGTGTCATCGGTATCCGGTTATTGTGCATATCGTCTCCAGGGATTCCCCAAGCCAGGAAGGCTTTGGCCGTTAGGGCCGCCTTCTCCGCATCGGGGCCTTCCAGTTAGGAAGCCCCGGCAATGTGCGGGAAAGAAATAGTCCTCAAACGAAGATCGCGAAGGATAAAACTTCACGCATGGCCTGTTCAGCCAACCACTCGAATAAATAGCAAATTATCCGTTTCTGGGCTGGAATTCTAATTACTTTGCAAACATTTTGCGGGTTTTTATGCATAATGTCACCTTTCCCGGCGGATTTTCGGCTTGGGGCCTTAGCTGCGGGATCAAGAAGAATGGTAAGCCGGATCTCGGGGTTTTGGTGTCGGAGCCTTCTGCCCAGGCCTTCGCTGCTTTCACCCGGAACGCCGTCAAAGCGGCCCCGGTCCTCTATGATCAAAAGGTCTCCGATGCGGGCGCCAAGGTCTCCCATGTGCTGGTGAACAGCGGCAATGCCAACGCGTGTACGGGCGAACGCGGCTACGCCGACGTGGAAGCCGAAGTAGCGGCCTTGCGCGAAGCGGCCGGGCCAGCCGGCGCGGTGATGGTGTCCTCCACCGGCGTTATCGGCGAGTACCTGCCGATGGAAAAGGTGAGGTCCGGCATCGCGCGCCTGTTCGCGCCGGGGGCGAAATCCTCGGCCTCGCCTTTCGTGCACGCCATCATGACGACGGACACCTTCGAGAAGCGCGCCGAACGCATGTTGTCGTTGGACGGCCGCGAAGTGCGGCTGGGCGGGGTCGCCAAGGGCGCCGGGATGATCCGCCCGAACATGGCCACCATGCTGGCTTATCTCACCACCGACATCGGCCTGGAAGCCGATTACCGTGACGCCTTCCTCGCCAGCGTGGAACGATCTTTCAATTCCATCTCCGTCGACGGCGACATGAGCACGAACGATACCTGCCTGCTGCTGGCGAACGGGGCTTCGGGCGTCCGCTATGCGGCCCTGTCGCCGGAAGGCCGCCGCGCCTTCGACTTAGGCCTACGCGAATTGATGGAGGACCTCGCCCGCCAGATTATCCGCGATGGGGAAGGGGCCACCAAACTGGTGACCATCGACGCCGTGGGCGCCCGTTCGGATGCGGACGCCAAGAAGGTATGCCAGGCCATCGCCAACTCGCCCCTGGTGAAGACGGCCTTCTTCGGCGGCGACGCCAACTGGGGCCGGGTGTTGGCGGCCGCGGGCTATTCGGGAGCCGATCTGATCCCCGAAAAAACCAATTTGGAATTTTGCGGTGTAAAGGTTCTCGAGAACGGCGGCCGCGCGGAATACGTCGAAGCCGAGGTAGCCGGGCGTATGAAGGAGAAGGACGTTTCCGTGCGCATCGATTTGGGCCTGGGCCAGGGCGCCTGGCGCTACTGGACTTGCGATTTCAGCTACGACTACGTGAAGATCAACGCGGATTACCGGACCTGATTCCGCGGCGGGAGCGGAACCGCGCCTCTTCTCCCGGATTTGCTAACTTTTCGGACCGATAAAGCGCAGGGAGCCGCATGCAAAAGCATTTAAAGGACGTCGACCCCGAGATTTCCGCCATCATCGCGAAGGAAACGCGGAGGCAGGAAGAGGGATTGGAATTGATCGCTTCGGAAAATTCCGCCAGCGTGGCCGTGATGGAGGCCTCGGGCTCGACCTTGACCAACAAGTATTCGGAAGGGTACATCGGCAAGCGTTATTACGGCGGCAACGAGGTGATCGACGAGATGGAGACCCTCGCCATCGCCCGCGCCAAGCAACTCTTCGGCTGCGAGCACGTGAACGTCCAGCCGCTCTCCGGATCCCCCGCCAACCTCGCGGTCTACATGGCCCTGGTCAAGCCCGGCGACAAGGTGCTGGGGCTCAAGCTGGATCACGGCGGGCACTTGTCACATGGCCATCCGGTCAACTTCTCCGGCCGCAACTACACCTTCGCGCAATACGAGGTCGACGAGAAGACCCACCGCATCGACATGAACAAGGTGCGGGAGATCGCCCTGCGCGAGCGCCCGAAGATGATCATCGCCGGCTTCTCCGCGTACTCCCGCGACATCGATTGGAAGGCTTTCAAGTCCATCGCCGACGAAGTCGGCGCTTCGACCTTCGCCGATATCGCCCATGTCGCCGGCCTTATCGCCGGCAAGGCGCTGGAAAGCCCGGTTCCGTTCTTCGACGTCGTCACCACCACCACCCACAAGACCCTGCGCGGGCCCCGCGGCGCCATCATCATGTGCAAGGAAAGCTTCGCCAAGGAAATCGACCGCACCGTTTTCCCCGGCATCCAGGGCGGCCCCCACGACAACATCAATGCCGCCAAGGCGGTCTGCTTCAAGGAAGCCCTGCAGCCGTCCTTCCAGGATTACGCCCGGCAGACCATCAAGAACGCCCAGGCGATGGCGGGCGAGTTGATGAAGCGCGGTTACAAGATCCTGACGGACGGCACCGACAACCATCTGATGGTCGTGGATCTGCGCAGCAAGAACCTGACCGGCAAGGTGGCCGAAATCGCCCTGGAGAAGGTGGGCATTTCCTGTAGCCGCAGCACCATCCCTTTCGACACGCGCAAGGCGATGGATCCTTCCGGCATCCGCCTGGGATCGCCCGCCTTCACCACGCGCGGCATGGGCTTGTCCGAGGCCGTGCAGATCGCCGCCTTGGTGGACGAGGCCATCATGAATGCCGCCAACGACGGCAAACTGGCTTCGATCGGCGGGGCGGTAAAAGAGCTGTGCCGGAAATTCCCCCTGTACGGAGGCATCGCTTAACGCGTGTTCGGGCCCCTCGCCATGATCGCGGCCGATCCTTCGGTTAACTTGCGCGTTACTCCCCCTGCCCATCCCTTGCTGGAACGGGCCGCGCGGGTCATCCGCGAATACCGGGTGGACGGCAAACGCATTTTCCCCAACGCCTACCTGGCCCCCATGTCCGGGGTCACCGACCTGCCTTTCCGCCGGCTCATCTCCCGCCTTTCCGGCGGCCGCACGGGTCTGCTCGTCTCCGAGTTCATCACGGTGGAAGGGCTGACCCGCCTCAATCCCCGCATCTGCCGGCAAATGGCATTCATGCCCGAGGAACGGCCGTTCACCGTCCAGATCTACGGGGCCGAGCCGGATCGCATGGCCTGGGGCGCCGCCATGGTCGAAGAGGCCGGCGCCGATTTCGTCGAGATCAACTGCGGTTGCCCCGCCCCGAAAATCGTCAGCAAGGGCGGGGGATCGGGATTGCTGCGGGACCTCGGCAACCTGAAAGCGATCTTGTCCCAGGTTAAGCAGGCCGTGAAGATCCCCGTGACCGTGAAGGTGCGGGTGGGCTGGGCCGAAGATCAGATCAACCTGCTGGAAACCCAGAAGGTGGTGGAAGGCGAAGGCGCCGCCGCCCTGGTCATCCACGGACGCACCCGGCAGCAAGGCTATAAGGGGCTGGCCAACTGGGACCTGATCGCCCTGGCCAAGTCTCAGGCGAAGATCCCCGTCATCGGCAACGGCGATATCCTGCGCGTCGAGGACGTCATCGATAAGCTGGAGCGCTACGGGGTGGACGGCGTAGCGGTCGGCCGCGGAGCCATGCACAATCCCTGGCTCTTCGGCCAAATCGCCGATCTCTACGAGGGGAAGGTACCGCAAGAGCCCACCTTGGATGAGCATAAGGCCCTGTTCGCCGAATACCTGCAACTGCTCCGCGAAGAGTTGGATATAGAGGGGCGGGTGCTCGGGAAACTCAAGCAAATGGCCGCGCGCGTGCTCAAGTGCCTTCCCAACGCGAAGGGCGGCCGTACCGACGTATTGCGATCGCAAACGTTGAACGAGTTCTTCGACAATTTGCACAAGCTGTTGGAGTCGATCGAGGATTACCGCGGTCGCGCCCTCGAGTCCGTGCGCGAGCTGAACGGGAAAGAAGCCACCGAAGTGGAGTTCGGCCGCGATTACCGGAACTGACTGAAGCGGCTAATGGGTCCGTCCCGGTGCCGGGGTTGAGGTGGCCCCTGAACGGATTCACTCTGGTCGCGGCTCCCTTGGCCGGCTAACGCAGGTTCGGAAGCATCCTGACTTGCCGCCGTCCTTGGAATTCCACCTCTGCATAAACGATTCCCGCCTGGCGTGGCTGATAGAGCCTGGCCGCTTCCCGGCTCGTCTCCCATTCCCACTCCAGCCGCCCATCGATTCCATAGAGCCGGATGGCAGCCCCCGCGGGCAGCCGGAAAAGCCAGGCTCCCCCTCTCGGCAGGATGGACCAGGCCCCGCGCGGCGCTTCCGCCGATCGCACGGTCGAAACCGAATCCCCCGAAGTACCGAGCAGAACGAGGTTGTCGATCTTATAACGGGCATCGCCTTCCCCGTTGGCCCGGAAGAGCAGACCGTTGATCTGGCGCGCGAGCAGCGGCCCGGTCAGCGTCCCGCCCCAACCCTGTTGCTGGAAATCGCTCCACTTGAGCCGGACGGTACGCCAGGCCGAATCGGTGGCAGGCAGATTGGTTATGTACTCGTCATAGTTCTGGACGGTGTCCGTGGGAATGAGGAGGGTGAAGCTCCCCTTGTTCGAATGCCAGCTCGAATAGTCGAACTTGACGCCGACGGAGGTAGAAACCAAATCGCTGTCCAGCGGCAGCCGGGCTTCGGTATAGACCGTGTAGCCGAGGCCGGCGGGTTGCTTCAGGACGGAAGTGGCCAAGAGGGAGCGCCCCCCGGTGTCGCGCCCGGGAAAGGTCAAGGTTAAGCTTGAGGGCGACCCGCCCGCGGCATAGGTATACCACCGGGCCTTGGAAGGCTGATCGGAAGGAAGCAGTTCATCTTCGAACAGATCGACCACTTTTGTGGGTCGCGCTTTGCCCGTGATCTGGATGGGAATGGAATCCGAACCGCCCAGGCGAAGCCAACCGCTTTCATCCGAGGACGCGGCCACCTTGGCTATGAACGCCTCTTCCGGCCCGTCCCAAGCGCCGTCGATGGCCGCGAGTTCGATGGGCATGTCGCCGAGCCGGGCCTTAGGGGCCGCGGCGTCCGGCGCCCGCAGCAGGGTTCCCGAGATTACCAAGGTGTCGCCGGACTCCAGGTTCTTGCCGTTGGCGGCCATCTGCACCACGTGATCGCTAGCGGTGGCCGCCGCATTGCTCCGGACCACGGCCATCCCGAACGCCGGGATCGCGAGCCCGCCATCCCACGACTGCGGGAGGGGCCGCGAAGAGGGGCCCGCATTGGGCGATGCGAAGGCGGTCGAGGTGGCTCCGTTCCAGGCATATTGCCGCGAGGAGAAATCGTAGATGAATCCCCGCGCCATTGGCGTCGCGACGACGATCGAGCAGGCTACCGCCGACAGGTTATGGAAGATATAGGAGGTGTCGCGGCCGTCGGTGAGGGCATGCGCTTCCACCTGGCTTCCGCCCGCGACGGTAACGGCCATGGGCTGGGCGGAATCGATGGCCCAGGCCTTGGAGATCATCCAGTTGCCCCAATAGGGGGCGTTGGGGGCGAGCTCGATGGAGGAGGCCGCATTGGAGCTGGGCGGGACGAAAAGGGCCAGGGTACCATAGGTGCTACCCGTACTGCCGTCGGGATTGCCTCCGGTGGCGCCATAGGATTCCCAGTCGATGGACATGGCGTTGCCTCCGAACTTGTCCGCCAACTGTGCAAGCATGAGGGACATGCCGGTGGCATTCTCGGGGCGCATGGTCAGGTCCATGGATTGCACCGAAGCGTTGAATTCCGACAGGGAGACCAGCCGCGATCCGGGATCTTGCAGGCGTCTTTGCATCATGGCGGCAAGGGTATCGAGATTGGATCCAAGCCGGCGCATCTGCGCCAGCATCGCCGCCGGCGACGGGTTTCCCGTCTCCCAATAGGGATAAGCGTGGAAATCGATCCCGTCCAGGTAACGCTTACCGTCCGCGACTTCCGCCTCGCCCACGGCGCGCAAGAAGTCCTCCATCCAAGTGGTACCGTTCAATTCTGCGCTGCCCGTGGTGGCGAACTCCATGGTCGAATTCACGGGTCCCAGGATAAGGATATCCGGATCCACCGCTTTCATGGCCTTCGCATAAGCCAGGTATTTGCGCGCGTATTGCGCGGCCGAAACCGGTCCCCCTTCTTCCCAGTTCCCGTCGATTTCGTTGCCCACCTGCCAAAGCCGGATGCCCAGCTTTTTCTTGACGTTGGCATAGCGCACCCAAGCCGCCGCCTCCTCCGCCGTGCCCGTGCCGTAGTTCACGCAGATCAGCGCCTCCGCTCCGGAAAGGCCGGCCAGATAGTCCGTGAACATTTGGAAGGTCCAATACGGCGTGCCGGAACCGCCGTAATCGGTAGAGCGGATATTGCCGGGGTGGGTGGAGAGGGCCCAGGCCTGGCTCTGCTTCGCTTGGTTTGCCACGTTCGATGTCGCCAAAACGCCTTTCGACCAGGCGCGGATCTCGCCAATCTGCACCCCGCCCGGACCGATGCCCAAGGGCCGAACTGCCAGGAAGCGTACCGAGGCCGCTCCCAAGCGCAAGATGGTGGAGCCTCCCGCGACCGCATCGGCCGCATCCCGGGTGAAGGCGGCATCGGGCGAGATGTACGGATTGTAGCCGGTGGTCGTTACAGCCCCCGCCGCGACGCTGTCCGGACGCAACGCGCCCCATACGATTTGCACCGAGTCCAAGGCTTTGGCCGATCCAAGATCGATGGCGACCCAGGCATCGGTTCCGGCCGCGGGATCGCTCCACCAGATCGTGGAATCCACGCCGTCCGTCAGGTTGGACGGGAAGATCGATCCATAATTATTCTTGGTCGTCCCGCGATAGCGCGTACTCGAAAGGAATCCCGGCAGCACCGAATCGGCGGATGCATGCCAGATGCCGGTGGAATCGTACGCGCCGGCTCCGTTCCAGTGATAATCGTTCGACAGGCTGCCGTTGGGGAAACGGAACAACCGGAAGCCTTGTTCCGCCAAGCCGCGTTTCATGCTGGCGTAAATGGACGGCGGCGTCCAAATGGGTAATACGGTACCCGTCAACCTTCCCGTTCGCAAGGGAGCAGCCCCGTTATTCACCGCCCCGGGCGTGATCTGATAAACCGTGGCCGCGGAAGTAACGATGTGCGCCCCGAACAGGGCGAGAACGCAAAGCTTGACTCTCATGGAAAGCCTCCCAAGTCGATCCATTCAGTGGTCCCCCCCGGGAAATCCGTTCAGGTACGGAAGATATTTGGGCATCACCCGTGATTCGAACACCACTTGCGCTGGTAAGGGATGACCCGATCATGAATCCGTCCGATGGCCCGATCTTGATTACGCCTATGGGCCCGTCCTGGCTTTTACGAACATGGGGAGGATCGTGAACGAAGAGTGGATGACGGGGCGGGGCGCCGCGGGTCAGGCGCATGCGACGAAGCGAAATGCGCGGCAAGATCCCTGCAGGCGCGCCCCCGCATGTCGCGTCGATATCACCCGATGATTCGCGTTTGCGGGGGTAAGCTTAAGACCGGGCATCGAAGCAGCAGGGCCCAGTCGATCCAGCCGCGCAAGGGAGGACCAACGCGAGTCGTCGCGACGAACCCGCGGTGCCCCGCCCCGCCCTCAAGTATTCAGTGCGACGATCCGATCTTGATTTCGCCGAATTTCGAAAGTTGCGCCAGGACCTCGTCCTTGATCTGATCGCAGCGTTCCTGGGTAACGCCCTCGAAACGGGTCACCAAGGAAGGTTGCGTATTCGAAGCCCGCACCAGCCCCCATCCGCCGTCCAGCAGGATGCGAACCCCGTCGATGGCGATCACCTTGGCCCTTTGGGTGTAAAAGTCCACCGCGGCCTGGGCGATACGGAACTTTTCCTGGTCGTCCTTGCACTCGCAGCGGATCTCCGGGGTATTGAAATACTTGGGCACGCCTGCCAGCAGCTCGGAAGGCGCCTTCCCGGTCTTGTCGAGGATTTCGAGCAACCGGCAGCCGGCATAGATGGCGTCGTCGAAGCCGAAGTAGCGATCCGCGAAGAAGACATGGCCGCTCACCTCGCCGGCCAAGGGGGCGTTCTCTTCCGACATCTTCTTCTTGAGCAGGGAATGGCCCACCTTCCACATGATGGGCACGCCGCCCGCCTTGGTGATTTCCTGTTCCAGCGCCATGGAGGATTTCACCTCGTAGATGATCTTCGCTCCCGGGTGCGCCTTCAGGATGTCCTTGGCGTAGATGAGGGTCAGCAGATCGCCGGGGATCAGTTCGCCCTTTTCGTCGATCACTCCGATGCGATCCGAATCGCCGTCCAGGCCGATGCCCACGCGCGCGCCGGTCGCCTTCACCTTAGCGGAGAGATCCTTCACGTTCTCCCAAATGGTCGGATCGGGATGATGATTGGGGAAGCGCCCGTCCACCGTGTCGTTCATGGCGATGACTTCGGCGCCGATGCGCTCATAGACCTTGCGCGCGAAAAGCGCGCCGGTGGCGTTGGCCGGATCGAGCACCATCTTTATGGGTTTGGAAAGCTTGAATTTGGATTCCAGCCACTTGATGTAATCCTCGGTGATATCCTGGGCCGAGCGCTTGCCTTCGCCCTGGGCGAACTTGCCTTCCTGCGCGCGCTTGCGGACGTCCACGATATCCGCCCCGAAGATCGTCGTCTTCCCGATGCCCAGCTTCAGCCCGTTGTACTCTTTCGGGTTATGGCTGGCCGTGATCATGGCGAAGCCGTCTATCTCGAGATGGAAAGCGCTGAAGTAGCACAAGGGCGAGGTGATGATCCCGATGTCGACTACGTCGATGCCGGTGGCGAGGATCGCCTTGATGAATCCGTCCTTGATTTCCGGGGTATGTAGGCGCACGTCCCCGCCCACCGAGATTTTCTTCAATCCCCGCTCGCGCAGGACCGTGCCGAAAGCCCCCGCGATGCGGCGCACCGCTTCGGGGCCCAGGTCCTGGGGATGCAGGCCCCGGATATCGTATTCGCGGAAAATGGAGGGGTTGATGCTCATGGTTCTATTACCGTGTCCTTCGCGATCACCACGATACCCGACTCGGTCACGTGGAACCTTTCCCGGTCTTTCTCCGGATTCATGCCGACCTCGAAGCCCGGCGGGATTTTGATGCCCTTTTCCACGATGGCCTTATGCACGCGCGCGCCGCGGCCCACGTCCACATTGGGGAAGAGGATGGAATCGGTCACCATGGCGTGGCTGTGTATGCAGCAACCCGGCGACAGGATGGAATGGATGGCCTGGCCGCCGGAAAGGATGCAACCCTCGCATACGATGGAGTCGTAAGATGCGCCTTTGCGGCCTTCCGGATCGGATTCCCCGAATACGAATTTGGCGGGAGGCAGATTCCAATTGACCGTGCGTAAGGGCCATTTATAGTTGTACAAGTTGAAAATCGGCGATACGGCGCAGCAATCCATGTTGGCGTCGTAAAAGGCCTCGATGGTCCCGATGTCCTTCCAGTAGCCTCGGCTGGCTTCCAGTTCCCCGCGGATACGGTTCTCGTTGAAGTCGTAAACGTAAACGGGATGATGGTTATAGATGGAAGGCAGGATATCCCGGCCGAAATCATGCTGGGAGTTGGCCAGCTTGCTGTCCGAAAGCAGCTCCCGCACCAGGAACTTGCTATTGAAGATGTAATTGCCCATGGAGGCCAGGGACCAACCCGGGCGGCCGGGCATGGACTTGGGCCGGCTTGGTTTCTCTTCGAATCCGATCATGCGGCCGTCATCGTCCACTTCCACCACGCCGAAACTGCGGGCTTCGTCCTGAGGCACCGGGATGCAGGAAATGGTGGCCAAGGCGCCCTTGGAAATATGGTATTGCAGCATCTGGTTGAGGGCCATCTTGTAGACATGGTCCCCGCCGAATACCGCCACGTGGTCCGGGCGAACGTCACGGATCAGGTTCACGTTCTGGTAGATCGCATCCGCGGTGCCCATGTACCAGGAATTGCCGATGCGCATCTGCGCGGGCACCAGATCGACGTACTGATCGAGGTTGCGGTTCAAGTCCCAGGCCTGGGAGACGTGCCGGTTCAGGGAGTCCGACTTGAATTGGGTCAGTACCTTGATCTGGTAGAATCCCGAATTCACGAAATTATTGAGGACGAAATCGATGACCCGGTATTTCCCCGCG